>CAXBKI010000143.1:0-6954 GCA_963975955.1 uncultured Devosia sp. | reverse complement strand
AAAACAAGGACACGCTGGCCACCATCCTGGCTTGCCACGTTATCCCTGCCAAGGCCCTGTCGACCGACATCGTGGGCATGGTTGAAGCCGATGGCGGCGAGCATGTTGTCGACACCGTGGGCGGCTGCAAGCTGACCCTCAAGGCTGTTGATGGCAAGGTGACCGTCACCGACGAGAACGGCACCGTGGCCAATGTGACCATCGCCGACGTGATCCAGTCCAATGGCGTGATCCACGTGATCGACGCCGTGCTGACGCCAAAGTCGGCCATGTAACCAATCAGGCGGCCGCTACGAATGGCCGCTTGAGAGAGGCGACGGGTTTGCCGCCTCTCACCATAACTTGACGTGTCACGCCCTTGCCCAAGGACGTATAGTGGCCGTCAATCAGGCCCCGCGCCGCCGCCCGCATTCCCTCCTGCGGTTCCGGGCGCGGGGCATTTTCGCCAAGGAGAACTGACATGGCTATCGACCGTCGCAATCTGCTCCTGGGTGGCTCCGCCCTCGCCGCCTTGGCCGGTTTTATCGGCCTGCGCCCGATGGACACGGCCCAGGCTGCGGAAGGGGAATTCCCCTTCCAGCTGACCGATGCGGAATGGAAGGCCAGGCTCGACGCGGCCGCCTATGACGTGCTGCGGCACGAGGGCACCGAGCGGCCCTTTACCTCGCCGCTCAACGATGAACACCGGGCGGGCACCTTTGTCTGCGCTGGCTGTGCGCAGCCCCTGTTTGCCTCCGAGACCAAGTTCGACAGCGGGACCGGCTGGCCGAGCTTTTATACCTTCATCGATGGCGCCCTGGGCACGAGCGAGGACAATTCGCTGTTCATGACGCGCACCGAGGTGCACTGCTCCAATTGCGGCGGCCACCAGGGCCATGTGTTCGAAGACGGCCCCAAGCCCACCGGCCTGCGCTATTGCATCAACGGGGTGGCGCTCAACTTCGTGGCCGCCTAGGGGAACGTTTCCCG
The DNA here is from genome assembly GCA_963975955.1 of uncultured Devosia sp. Lineage (GTDB taxonomy): Bacteria > Pseudomonadota > Alphaproteobacteria > Rhizobiales > Devosiaceae > Devosia. The sequence goes on along the minus strand of CAXBKI010000143.1, from coordinate 5,985 downwards.
GCCTGACTGGTTGGTCCCCTGAACAAAGGAGATCTTCATGAGCAAGTCCATCGACGAAAAGATCGACAGCGATCTGGCCAAGGTCAACAAGACCAGTGGCGGCGGCCAGGTCGGCGGCACCGAATTTGGCCAGTCGCCCGGCGAGTCCAAGGTCAAGCATCCAGAGGGCGACGAGACGCCCCCCAGTACGGACTCCAAATAGTCCGTTTTCTTTGACCGGGCGGGCATTGCCTTGGCCCGGTCGAAGGCGTTTAAGGGTGGTGTCGCTCACCAGAATTGCCACCCATGAAAATCACCATTATCCAGACCGGCGAAGTCCCGCAGGCGCTGCGCGCCAAGTTTATCCCGTACCGCCAGATGTTCGAGCGCATGTTCGACCGGACCGGACAGGGCTTCAGCTACGAAACCATCAACATAGCCGATGGCGCGCCGTTTCCCGACCCCGCATCGCTTGAGGGCATGGTGATCACGGGCTCGGCTGCCGGCGTCTATGACGACCTTGCCTGGCTTGAGCCGCTGCGCGCCTTCATTCGCCAGAGCTACACCCAGCGCACCCCCATGCTGGGGGTCTGCTTCGGGCACCAGATCATGGCCGATGCGCTGGGCGGCGACGTGCGCAAGTCGGAAAAGGGCTGGGGCCTGGGGCGGCATGTCTATGGCGTGACGGAACGCCCCGATTTCATGGGAGAGGCGCCGGCCAGCCTGGCCGTGGCCTGTTCGCACCAGGACCAGGTGATTAACCCGCCGCGCGATGCCCAGGTTATCCTCGCCTCGGACTTCACCCCCAATGCCGGTCTCGCCTATCGCAACGGGGCGGCGATCAGCTTCCAGCCGCATCCCGAATTTGACGACGACTATACAATTGCCCTGGCCGAACTGCGCCGCGGCAAGGCGCCTGACGCACTGGTGGAGAAGGCGGTTTCCTCGGTCGCCACGCCATCGGACAGCGCGGCGGTGGCCGGCTATATCGGGCGCTTCTTCACGGCGCGCTGAGCGCCGGTCGCCGGCTCCCCCGCGTGCCGGCGCTTGCGACGCAATGACCCAAGCCCGGCGGCGGCGCGTCAACGCGCCATTAAGCATAAATTGCCATTGTAGTCCGATCTTCATCTGCAGCTTCGGGGCCTACCTTGTTCAATTTCGGCAAACTTTCCATCACGCAGAAACTGGTTGCGGCGTTTTTGGGATTTGGCGTGCTGGTCGTGGTGTTCGGGGGCCTGGCGATCGTCCAGCTGCTGGCGCAGGACAACATGGCGGTTATCGCGCCGCTGGTGCTGGCCGGGGCCGCCGCCGGATCGGGGTGCGTGGCGGTGTTCGTGCTGTTCCAGCGCGTGGTTTCGATGCGGCTCAGGACGCTGGTGCGCCTGACCGGCGAACTGGCGGCGGGCCGGACCGATGTGACGATCCCGGGCCAGAAGGTTGCCGATGAACTGACCGTCATGTTCGAGGCGCTGAGCGGCTTTCGCACGGCACTGGTGGAACAGGCGGCCCTGCAGGAAAGCGAAAAGCTGCGCGATAGCGAGGCGGGACAGCGGCGGCGGGCTGCCGACAGGCTGACCGACGACCTGCAGGCGACGCTGCGGGCGGTCATGGCGGGCGATCTGGGCCGGCGCGTCGATGTTGCCTATGAGCAGGTCGAACTGCGCCAGCTGGCCACCGAGGTCAATGCGCTGCTCGAGGCCGTGGATCTGGGGCTCACCAGCACCGGGCGGGTGCTGTCGGCGCTGGCCGGGGCCGACCTGACGCAACGCATGGCCGGCGAATTCAGCGGCGCCTTCGCCGATCTGCGCGACAATACCAATGCGGTGGCCGACAAGCTCACCGAAGTCATGCGCGAACTGCGCACCACGGCGCGGGCGTTGCGGACGGCAACGGGCGAGATCCTGGCCGGTGCCAATGACCTGTCCGAACGCACGACACGGCAGGCGGCGACGGTGGAGGAGACCTCGGCGACGGTCGAGCAGCTGGCCAGCACGGTGGGCGCCAATTCGACGCGGGCGCAGGAAGCCAATCGGGCCGCGACCTCGGCATCGCAGATCGCGCTGGACAGCGGCACGGCCATGCAAAGCGCGACGGCGGCGATGGAGCGCATCTCGGCCTCATCGGCCAAGATCTCCAACATTATCGGCCTGATCGACGACGTGGCGTTCCAGACCAATCTGCTGGCGCTCAATGCCTCGGTGGAGGCCGCGCGGGCGGGCGAAGCAGGCAAGGGCTTTGCCGTGGTCGCCATGGAGGTGCGGCGTCTGGCGCAGTCGACAGCCGAGGCGTCCCTCGAAATCAAGAAGCTCATCGAAGTCTCGAGCCAGGACGTGCAGTCGGGCTCGCAGATCGTGCTTGAAATCAGCGAGCGCGTCGTGGCGCTCAACACCTCGGTCACCACCAGCGGCACGCTGATCGGCGAGATCGCCGCCGCCAGCCGCACCCAGGCCAGCGCCATTGCCGAAGTGAGCGTCGCGGTGCGGCAGATGGATGAAATCACCCAGCACAATGCGGCGCTGGTGGAGCAGACCAACGCAGCCATCGAAAAGACCGAAGCCCAGGCCGCCGAACTCGACCGGATCGTGGAAGTCTTCGTGCTGGCGGACGCGCCGCGCAAGCGCCACGCGGCCTGAGCGCGCACGGGCAGTCAGGATCGGGGACGCTCGCCGATGCCGGCCGGGAGCCGGCGGGGCGGCCGCTAGCTTTCGAGCAGCATGGCGATCTCGGTGCGCAGTTCGCGCAACCCGTCGCCCTTGACCGATGAGGTCAGGATGATCTGCGGATGGGCAGCCGGGCGCTTGGCAATGGCCTGCCGGGTGGCGGCGATGACCGCGTCGAGCTCTTCCTTGCTGGGCTTGTCCGCCTTGGTCAGGACGATCTGATAGCTGACCGCGGAGCCATCGAGCTCGTCCATTACCGTCAGGTCGGTATCCTTGGGGCCGTGCCGGCCATCGATCAGCACATAGACCCGGCGCAGCGTGGCGCGGCCGACCAGATAGCGATGGATCAGCTTGGTCCATTGCCGCACCTTGTCCTGCGGGGCCTTGGCATAGCCATAGCCCGGCATGTCCACGATGCGCAGGTTCTCGCTCTGGCTCTCAAAGATATTGAGTTCCTGGGTGCGGCCGGGGGTGTTGGAGGTGCGCGCCAGCCCCGAAGTGCCGCACAGGGCATTGATCAGGCTCGACTTGCCCACATTGGAGCGGCCGGCAAAAGAGATTTCCACCCGGTCCATCTCGGGCAGGTCGGCGATGCTGACGCAGCCTTTGACGAAGAGGAAGGGCCGCGCGAACAGCAGCCGGCCGCGTTCGATCATGTCGGGGGCGTAATCGATAGTGCTCATGGTGCTGCTGCCTTCAAAACAATTTGCCCGCCGGAGGGTCCCGGCGGGCATGTAGCACGACTGATTGGTCGTGGCGATCAGGACTTGGTGGGAACGTCCGTCGCCGGCTTGCGCTTGAAGGCGCTCAGGATATTGCCAAGCAGATCAACCTCGACGCCGTGGCGCTTCATGATGAAATATTGCTGGGTCACCGAGAGCGTGTTGTTCCAGGCCCAGTAGATCACCAGACCGGCGGGGAACGTGCCCAGCATGAAGGTGAAGATCACCGGCATCCAGTTGAAGATCATGGCCTGGGTCGGATCGGGTGGCGGCGGGTTGAGCTTCATCTGCACCCACATGGTGATGCCCATGATGACGGGCCAGATGCCCAGATGCAGGAAGCCACCGATCAATGGCAGGACGGTCGGATCCCAGGGGATCAGGCCGAACAGGGTGAAGATATTGGTGGGATCGGGCGCTGCCAGATCCTGAATCCAGCCAAAGAACGGCGCGTGGCGCATGTCCAGGCTGATGAAGATGACGGTATAGAGCGAGAAGAAGACCGGGATCTGGATCAGTACCGGCCAGCAGCCGGAAAGCGGGTTGATCTTCTCGGTCTTGTAGAGCTCCATCATGGCCTGCTGCTGGGCCGGGCGGTCATCCTTGAAGCGTTCCTGGATGGCCTTCATCTCCGGCTGCACGCGGCGCATGGCGGCCATCGAGGCATAGGAGCGGCTGGCCAGCGGGAAGAACAGCGCCTTGACGATGACGGTCACGGCCATCACGGCCAGGCCGAAATTGCCGATAATGGCATTGAGGAATGTCAGCAGATAGTACATCGGCTTGGTCAGGAAGCTGAACCAGCCCCAGTCGATCAGCAGGTCGATACGGTCAAAGCCGTATTGCTGCTGATAGCCGTTGATGACCGATTCTTCCTTGGCGCCGGCAAACAGATAGCTCTCATGCGTGGCGGTCGCGCCGGGCGCAACGACGACGGGCGTGGTTTCGACAAAGCTGGTCTGGTAGTCGTCATAGGCGCCGGTGTTCTTCCAGGAGAACAGGGCATTGATGACCGTGCCGGGCTTGGGCATGACGGCGGTGGCCCAGTATTTGTCCGAGAAGCCGAGCCAGCCGGTGGTGTTCTCGAACAGGTCCTTCTGATCCTTCTGCAGATCGGTATATTTCTTGGACACCATGTTGTTCGAGCCCAGCACGCCATGGGGACCTTCATGCTGGATGAAGAAATTGGCGACCTTGGGCGTGCCGTGGCGCGCGACGCGGGCATAGGGGAACAGCGCGACGGCACCGCCGGTATTGTTCTCCACCGACTGGGTGACGGTGAACAGGTAAAATTCGTCCACGGCAAAGGTGCGACGGAAGACCAGCCCCTCGCCATTGTCCCAGCGCAGGGTAACGGGGGTCGTGGCGGTCAGCGTCGTGCCATTGCCTTCGACCGACCAGACGCTCTTGCCGTCGGGCACGGCAATGCTGGTGCCGGCTGCCGGGACAAAGCCCTGCTCGGCAAAATAGGCATTGGGCGCGCCATTGGGGGTCAGCAGGGTGATGATCGGCGATTCCGGATCCACTGTCTCGCGATACTGCTTGAGTTCAAGATCGTCGAGCCGCGCCCCGGTCAAATTGATCGAGCCATGCAGATCGGGCGTGTCGATGGTGACGCGCTGGCTGGCGGCAATGGCCTCGGCGCGGTCGGCATAGAACACAGTGCCATCGGCGGCCACGCTGCCCGGCGTTCCGGCTGCCACGCCCGTGGCGGTCGGCGTTGCCAGGGCGGCCTCGCTCTGTGACTGCTCGGCGGCGATCTGGGCCTGCTGCTGCGCGCGCTCCAATTGTGGGCCGGCAATGAAGAACTGCCAGCCGAACAGCACGATCATGCTGAGCACGATGGCCAGGATCACATTGCGATTATCGGTCATTGTTTTGGTTTCCGTGGGCCGCGGCCGGAAGAGTTGCGCTGATCTGTCGATCTGGGTGCGTGCACGCGCACGATCAAGGCACCCAGATCGGCAACCAGCTTGGCAAAGGGTTCGCTCAGCGCTTCGCGCCGTCCGACCAGCACATAGTCGTGCGCGGGAACAAAGTCACGTGCACATGCTGTCACAGCGGCGCGCAGGCGCCGCTTTATACGATTGCGTTCGGGAGAATTGCCCGTCTTTTTGGTGACGGTAAAGCCGATGCCCGGTTCCGGCTGCGGCGCGGCAACAGCCTGCAGCCCAAACGCAGAGCGCCCGGCGCGATTGCCCCGGGCTGCCCGTTGAAACTGGGAGCGCTTGGTCAGCCGACGCAAGGCGTCTGGCTTGGGCGCCATGGCCGTCATCCGGCCAGACGACCTTAGGCCGTGAGCTTCTTGCGGCCGTCGCGGCGGCGACGGTTGATGATGGCACGACCGTCCTTGGTGGCCATGCGGGCACGGAAACCGTGGCGGCGGGCGCGCACGAGCTGAGACGGCTGATAAGTACGCTTCATGACATCAAACCGCGCCGGACGCGGTTCCTCTTGATTGCTGCTCTGGAGCAAGAATATCGGACACACATGAAGCGCGGGGCGCCCACGGTGCGGGTTGGTGGCGTCTATAGGGAAAAGCGGACCCCAAGTCAACGCGCCACGCGATAGTTCCCGCTATCAGATGCCCCGTTGTTTTCGCGGGCGGATCATCCCATAAGTCC
>CAXBKI010000142.1:0-6957 GCA_963975955.1 uncultured Devosia sp. | reverse complement strand
CTCTTCCCCGGAAAGCCCTATTTACCTACGATCTGCGGCAATGCGGCCAGGTCGGCTGAAGTCATCTCGGAGACCGGCTGATCTGACAGGGCGGCCATCTTGACAGTCAGCTCCTGGGCACGAGCCGTATCCATGGCGGCCAGGATCGGCGCCATCTTGCGCGGGCTCATCGTCTTGGCCACCCGCAACAGCACTTCCATGTCCAGATTGTTGAAGATTGAGGCCGCATCCTTGGGCTTCATCGATTCATACATCGCCACAATGCCGGCAAACTGACCGGTTTCCATTTCCTGGCGTTGATCCACCAGCGTCGATATCTGGGCCTCCAGCGCCGTCAGCGTCGAGGTCCGCTCCTCGATCCGCTTTTCGGCAGCATCGACGATGGAGGACCGCAGCGCCAGATCATCCTCGTATTTCTTGAGTTCGTCGCGCCGCGCGGCCAGCCGCTGAAGCAGCAATTGCTCGGTGTCGCTCGCGGCGCCGGAAGACAACAGTGGAACCGAACCGCCCTTGCCGTCGATCAGCAGCGGCACGGCATCGCCTGTGGGCAGACAGTCCGACATGGAGGCGGCAAAGGTCGGCATCTTGTCGCCACCATGCGGCGCCTCGGCCCCACCTTCGCCCCCTGCCGCCGCCTCGGCCGAAGCAGGGTTGATGATGACATTGCCCTCGCCATCAATTGCCGCATCTGACTCAAGGCAATATGTTCCGCCCGTTGTACCAGCCGCAGCGGCGGTCTCCCCGCCGTCAACCGGCGCCGCTTCATGATCGTCAGCGGCAGCGTCATCAGGAGCCGCGCCGTGACCTTCAGCCGGCTCGGTCGCTGCCGCGCTTGCGCCGTGACCGCCGCCTGCGTCCTTGGCCGCGGCCTCGCTCTGTGGCTTCATGGTTGGCGCAGGATCGGCCAGCGTAGGGCTGGTGTCTTCCATAGTATGTTCTGCCGACCCATCCTCCGCCGGACCGGCCGGACCGGCCGGCGCGGCGGCGCCCGACGCCCGGGCCATGGTGATGCCTGTCAGCACGTAGCCGCCATTGGTGACCAGACCGAGGGTCTTGAGCACCAGGAGCGCCGAAATGGCGAGCACGACGACCGGCAGCAGGCGGATGTTTGTCACGCAGCAGCTCCCCGAGTACGCACTCGCGACTGCAACTGCTCAAGCGCCGACTGCACCTTGTTGGGCTGCTCGACCGGTTCGATGGCCTGGCTGTGGCGCGCCACACTGGTGATCCTGGCGATACGATCCATCAGCACCGAACCGGCATTGACGTGATTGGCCAGTTCGACGCCGAAACGCTCGGCCTCTTCCAGCCGCGCGTTCAGCGACAGGTCTGCTTCCACCGCCGTCTGCTTGAGCTCCTTGATGGCCTGGTTGGCCAGATTGGTGGCGCCGACGAGATCGGCAACCATCTGCCGCATCACGTCTTTGTCGGCGTGCAGCATCTTCAATCGATGGTTGAGGATGACGCAATAGCCGATCGTCAGCGCCATCAGGATGGCCACTGCACTTTCTACGAACAGTCCAAGGGGCAAGCCGAACATCATCGTCCTTCCGATTTTTCGTCTATCGCTTCAAAGGCTTCCATGGTCACCTTGGGCGGATTGAGGGGGCGGGTAACCCGCACGGATACAAGATCGCCGATATGCCCCATGATGGCCTCGGTCAGTTCGACACCGCCGCAACGCAGTCGCACCGGATCGGTAGGCGAGCGTTCGAACATCAAGGTATCGCCGGCCTTCATCGCCATCATTTTCGAGAGCGGCACATCCTGCTCATGCAGAACCGCCTCAACCGACACATCGGCCGAATAGATTTCAGTCGCCAGATGGCTTTCCCACGTCGCGTCACGGCCGAACTTTTCGCCCATGAACATCTGTAGCAGCTGTTCGCGGATCGGCTCGATCGTTGCATAGGGCAGCAGGATTTCAATCTTGCCGCCGCGGTCATCCATCTCGATCCGCAACTCGATCAGGATAGCCGCATTGCCTGGCCGCGATATCGCCGCAAAACGCGGATTGGTTTCCATGCGCTCGAGCTTGAAGTTGACCTGCGTCACCGGCTCGAAGGCCCGGTGCGTATCCTCAAGGATCACCTCGATCATCCGCCGCGCCAGCACCAGTTCAATCGTCGTGTAGGGCCGGCCCTCGATCCGGATATTGCCGCCGATCCGGCGACCACCCAGCAGCACGTCGATCATCGAGTAGATCAAGCTGGAATCAACGGTCAACAGGCCGTAATTCTCCCATTCCTCGGCCTTGATGACCGAAAGAATGGCCGGCAGCGGAATGGAATTCAGATAGTCGCCGAAGCGAACCGATGAAATCGAATCCAGCGTCACTTCCACATTGTCCGAGGTGAAATTGCGCAGGCTGGTCGTCGTCAACCGCACCAGGCGGTCAAACACGATCTCGAGCATGGGCAGGCGTTCATAGCTCACCAGCGCCGAATTGATCAGCGCCTGAACGCCGGTCAGTTCGACATTGCTGCCCACGCTGGCGTCGAAACCCAGCAGGCTGTCGATTTCATCCTGGTTGAGAACGCGATCGGGACCGCCCTCGCCGTCGCCCGTGTCACCCTCGAGCATCGCCGCCCATTCGGCGGTGGCTTCGGCAGCCTTTTCCTCTTCGGTTTGCTCAATCGCAGCGTCGAGCGAACCGATGGTCTCGTCCAGATCCCAATCGTCGCTGAGTTTGTCCTGTTCGGTAGGGTCTGCCATTACTGAACCAGAATTTCTTTGAACAGCACCGACTCCACGCGCGACGGATAGATCGCGACATTGACCCGGCGCAGCAGTTCTTCCTTGAGCCTGTAGATCCCCGCCGAGCCTTCCAGATCGGACTTGCGCAATTCGCGCAGATAGACCTGGAACGCATCGATGACCTTGGCCATGCGCGGCTGAATCTCCAGCATCATCTCTTCATTGGCGACTTCGAGTGCCACCGTCAGCTTCATGAATGCGCCGCCATCGGCCTCATTGTTGAGATTGATGACCATGGGCGGCAGGTTGAAGATGAAGGTGTGGGCCGCTTCGATCACACCGTCATGGGCATTGGCGGTTTCTCCGCCATGTTCGGCTTCCGCGGTACCCGACGAGAGGAAGAAGAACGCAGCAGCGCCGCCCAGCAGAACCACGAGGGCCGCCGCACCAATGATGATGAAGAGCTTTGGAATACCCTTCTTGGGGGCAGCACCATCTTCGACTTCCGCTTCAGCGGCCATTGGGCACCTGCCAAACTCAAGGTTTCCCGGGCGATTCCGGATATTCACCAGCTAATCGCCCGATGGTTAACGAATGGTTACAAAATCCCCGATGCGGCAGAAACTGCCGGGTAAATTTTGCCGCCATAACCACACTGATCCACCAAGCCGCACCCTTCGCTACAGATATACCTATGATTTAATTAAACTTTTCGGTCTGGCATGGTTTCTGCAAGGTAAACGGCGAGACCATCGGCTTGGGGAAGTTGGCGGTCTCGGGGAAGTTAACACCGGGGATCAGCAATGATCGAAAATGCGCAACTGATAGGCCTGAGCCGGCAAATCGCGCTGCAGCGCCAGATGGATGTCGTGGCCAACAATATGGCCAACATCAACACCACCGGCTTCAAGGCCGAGAACCTGCTGTTCGAAGAATTCAAGATGCCGGTCGCCCGCGACAAGGATTTCCAATCCGGCGACCAGCCTCTCAGCTATGTTCAGGATTGGGCCACGGTCCACGACTTGAGTGGCGGTGCCATGGTACAGACGGGCAGCGACCTTGATGTCGCCCTCAATGGCGACGGCTTCTTCGTCATCCAGACCCCCGCCGGTGAACGCTGGAGCAAGTCCGGCGCTTTTCAGCTCAACGCCAGCGGCACCCTGGTAGATGCCAGCGGCAACCCGGTCCTCGGCCAGAGCGGCCCGATCAGCTTTGGCCCCGAAGAAACCGGGATCCTGATCGGCAAGGACGGCTCGATCAACTCGAGCGCTGGCGCCAAGGGCAGCCTGCGCCTGGTCGAATTCGCCAATCCGCAGGAACTCACCCGCGAGGGCAACAATCTTTATGCGGGGGGAACGCCAACCGCCGCCATCAACACCCGCGCCATGCAGGGCTTCATCGAAAAGTCGAACGTTTCCGGTGTCACCGAAATGGCCGAGATGATCCGCGTGCAGCGCGCCTATGAATCCGCAGCCTCGCTGGCCAGCAGGCAGGATGACTTGCGTCGTACTGCCATCCAGCGTCTTGGCGATGCCAACGCGTAACCCTGAGGACCGGCCATGAAAGCACTTTATATCGCGTCGACCGGCATGAGCGCCCAGGAACGCAACGTTGAAGTCATCTCCAACAACATCTCCAACATGCGCACCACCGGCTACAAGCGCGCGCGTGCCGAGTTCGAGGATCTGCTCTACCAGCAGATCACCCGCGCCGGTTCGCAGAGCTCGGCCCAGGGCACCGTCGTGCCAGCCGGCGTCGAGATCGGTTCGGGTGTTCGCACGGTTTCGACCCCGCGCATCATGAGCCAGGGCAGCGTCAACATGACCGAAGGCGAACTCGATGTCGCCATCCGCGGCGAAGGCTTTTTCTCGGTGCAGATGCCCGACGGTCGCACCGCCTACACCCGTGACGGCTCGTTTGAACGCTCGCCCGATGGCCAGCTGGTAACCTCCAACGGCTATCCGATCGATCCCGGCATCTCCATTCCCGGCGATGCGACATCCGTCGCCATCTCTCAGGACGGCATGGTCTCCGCCTATGTCGGCAATGAGAGCACGCCCACCCAGATCGGGCAGCTCCAGCTCGCCCGCTTCGTCAACAAGGCTGGTCTGGAATCGCTGGGCGACAATCTGTTCATGGATACTCCGGCCAGCGGACCTGCCCAGGTTGGTGTGCCCAACTCGGAGGGCACCGGTAATCTGCTCCAGGGCTACCTGGAAATGTCCAACGTCAATTCCGTCACCGAAATCGCCGACCTCATCGCTGCCCAGCGCGCCTACGAGATGAACGCTCGCGTCATCTCGGGCGCTGACGAGATGATGAAGTCCACCAGCCAGCTGCGCTAGAGGAGTAGTCCAGATGTTTGCCAGATCCGTTCTCGCCACCATCACCACCGTCCTGCTCAGCGCCAACGTGCTGGCAGCGCCAACCCTCAAGGGCGACATTACCGTGGCCGCCGCCGTCGTCACCGTCGGCGACATGTTCGACGATGCCGGGCTCGCCGCCGAGGATGCCCTGTTCCGCGCGCCAAAGCCGGGCACCACTGGCCGCGTCGACTTGCTCGACATCAAGGCCGCAGCCGCCCGTATCGGCATCGAAGATTTCGAGACGCATGGCCTCGATGGCGTCCGGGTCAGCCGCGCGGCAACGCTGATTGACGAGAGCCTGCTGGTCGACCTGATCACCGCGGACCTGCAGGGTCGCGGCATCCTCACCGAGGGCATGAGCGCCAACACGGTCTTCTCGACTCAATTCACCCCCTTCAATGCTGAAGCCGCCCGCCACCATCACCAGCCTGCGCTATCTGAGCGGCAGCGGGACCTTCACGGCTCGCTTTGACGTTGCAGGCCTTGATCGGCCGCTCGATCTGGCCGGCTCGGTCGAACTGATGATCGAGGCTCCCCATTTGTCCTCCAATCTCCCCGCCGGCACCATTCTGAGCGCCGACGATATCGTCATGCGCCCCGTGCCACTGCGCTTCGTGGAAAGCACCGGTGTTCCCCGGCTGGAAGACATTGTCGGCAAAGCCCTGACCCGCCAGAGCCGCGACGGCATGATGCTCAAGCCGAGCGACATCGTCACCCCGCTCACCGTGGCCAAGAATGACACGGTTACCATCTATTTCCGCAGCGGTCCGATGACCCTGACCGTCAAGGGCCAGGCCGTCACGGGGGCCACTATGGGGGCGCCCTTGCAGGTGCTCAACCTGATGTCCCGGCGCGTCATCAGCGCCACTGCCATAGCGCCCGGCGCCGTTGAAGTGAGCGCTGAGCCGCTTGCTCTGGCCGGTCTTTAATCGCCTTCAGGAGACGACAAAATGAACATTCTCAAGCTCGCGACCCTGCTGGCAATGGCCGCCACCCTGGCTGGCTGCAACACCATGGATCGCCTGGCCGATGTTGGTAAGGCACCCACGCTGAGCCCCATCGTGGATCCAACCACCACCGCCGGCTATCAGCCTGTCAACATGCCCATGCCGCAGGCGATTGCCGACACCTACCAGGCCAATTCGCTCTATCGCACCTCGGCCAAGGGCTTTTTCAAGGACGAACGGGCCCACCGCATCGGCGACATCGTGACCGTCATCGTCACTGTCAACGACAGTGCCAAGATCGCCAACAATACCCAGTCCAGCCGAGGGTCCAGCAACACAGCTGGCATGGGCGGCATTCTGGGCAGCATGGTCGACACTGCTTCAGACGGCGCCATCAACACCAACGACGCCGTCAATTTCAACTCTGGCATGACCAATACCGGCAAGGGTTCGGTGAACCGCTCGGAAAGCCTGCAGACCTCGGTCGCCGCCATCGTCACCCAGGTCCTGCCCAACGGCAACCTGGTCATCGAAGGCCATCAGGAAGTGCGCGTGAATTTTGAAGTGCGTGACCTGGTCGTTGCCGGCATTGTCCGCCCGTCCGACATCCAGGCCAACAACACCATCCCATCGGCCAAGATCGCCGAAGCCCGCATTGCTTACGGTGGCCGCGGTCAGATCACCGACGTTCAGCAGCCCCGCTATGGCCAGCAGGTGATGGACGCCATCCTGCCCTTCTAGGCCCTCCGCTTCCTGGCTGCACATTCCCCCAATGGTGCAGTCAGGCTCCCCGGTCGCACCGAAGTTGCGACCCGGCCAGCTCCAGAACAGAACCGGCCCTCCCCAGAGGCGCAGTCCCCCGGCTGCGCCTCTTCCCTTTTCTTGGGCACCAGATCTCCAGTCCGCCCACTGCGTCACCCCTCCGCCTTTCAGGGGGAGGTCAGGAG
>CAXBKI010000141.1:0-7010 GCA_963975955.1 uncultured Devosia sp. | reverse complement strand
CTCTGCCTGGCGGCCCTTTATGAAAGCTGGCGCATCCCGTTCTCGGTGATCCTGGCCGTGCCGGTGGGCGTATTCGGTGCGCTCTTGGCGGCCTATATCTTCGGGCAGGCCAACGACGTCTATTTCAAGGTGGGTCTGCTCACCACAATGGGGCTCTCGGCCAAGAACGCCATTCTGATTGTGGAATATGCGCGCGACCTGCGCGCGCAGGGGCTGTCTGTGCTCGAAGCCATCCTGGAATCGGCGCGGCTGCGCCTGCGACCGATCATCATGACGTCGCTTGCCTTCTTCCTCGGCGTCCTGCCATTGGCCACCGCAACAGGGGCAGGCTCGGGCGCCCAGAACGCCATCGGTATCGGCGTGGCCGGTGGCACCCTGGCGGGTACGCTGATCGGCATCTTCTTTGTCCCGCTGTTCTTTACCCTCATCAGCGGGGGCTGGAAAAAGTTGGCTCAACCACAGCCGGCTTAGCGCCCAAACGATCGAGCTGGTTCGGTGGCCCCACCGAACCAGTTTCCGCGCCGGACGGTCGAGCATTGGCGGCGAGCTGCCTTGTCATCGGCACTGGCGCACCGGCTTTGCCAAGGCGGAGCGGATTGGGTTCGGGGGCGACGCCCACTCCACCATGCGCCGCCGCCCAGCTCACCGCCTACGAAACCCAGCTGCAGGCGTCCTGTTCGGCCCTGGCCAAGATCCGGTCGCTCTCCCTGCTCGATTAGCTGCGCTAAGGCCGGGAGTGTTCTTGGACAGACGCGTGCCGTCACTTTCGTCTTCGTCGCGTTGCGGCGCACCGACATCAGCGTCAAAGAACCGACAGTGACTACTTCTGCGGCATCACCCGATCCCTGACAGTCGCGGACGAACAGAAGGTCTGTCGTGGTCGGCGTGAGGCCTGCTACCCAGTCGCCCGCATTTTTCTGACAGGCGAGGAGGGGGATAGCGCCTGTAACGCCCCCTGGCGCGCGGGGCGAAACGGCAGCACCCGCTCACGGGGGATCCCATCGAGCCGCTTGAGGGCATCCAGAATGGTATCGATATCGACGACGTCGCCATTGTCGAGCTGCCGCAGCGCCGGAGCGTCGATCACTGCGCGCGCGTCTGAGGCCCAGGACGCCAGTATGACGCGTTTCTGCGCCGCCGAGAGGGTCGCGTCGTCCACGATATCATCGGGCCGCTGACCGTAAGCTCCAGACAGTGTCGGCTCGTATGGCGTCTCGTATTCATCGGATGGATAGAACTGGTCTCGCATTTCGCTATGCCGTCAAATTCTTGGTTGAAGACTGGACGCGCCTGCAAGGGATGTCCGGAGGTCGGTATCAGCTCGCTCAGGCCAGTCTGCGTGTCGCTCGGCCTGGCCGTCCCGGGTTTGCCTGCTGGTCTCATCGACGCTCTTCTCGATGCTTCTCAACGTCTTGATCGCCAGCGTCACCTCGGTCCGCATCGCCTTGAGGCGGCGTTGCGCAGTCTGCGCCGGTTCGCCGCGCTCTTGCCGTGCCGCGAGCGCGACAAGCTCGGCATTGATCAGGTCGAGCACGCATTCGGCTTCGATGAGCGTCCAGGGATCGGGCACACCGGTCCTGAAAGCCTCTGCGGCGGCCCGCGAAATTCTGTCCGTATCGACTGTCCAGTCGATGAATGGGTCGGTTGGGGTCAACGGTTCAGTCGCTGTGATATTCATCCTATCCTCCTGCATCCGGAGGGTTGTTTGCTGCAACATGGTGTTCCCGTCATCGGGAACGGCGGTAGCGGCGCCCGAACATTCGGGCGCCGCGCGTCGGCTAGAAGTCCATGCCGGCTCCGGCCGGCAAGGCCGGCGCCGCTTCCTTCTTGGGCTTTTCGGCCACCAGCGCTTCGGTGGTGATCAGCAGCGAGGCGACCGAGGCTGCATCCTCCAGCGCCGTGCGCACGACCTTGGCCGGATCGATCACGCCCTTGCTGACGAGATCCTGGTATTCGCCGATCGCGGCGTTGTAGCCCCAGTTGTACTCGTCCTTTTCCAGCAGCTTGCCGGCAATGACCGACCCGTCCTCGCCCGCATTGAGGGCGATCTGCTTGGCGGGCACCTGGATGGCGCGGCGCACGATATCCACACCGGCCCTCTGGTCGGGATTGTCCGGCGTGACCGCCTCCAGTGCTTTGAGGGCGCGCAGCAGGGCTACGCCACCACCGGGCAGGATACCTTCCTCGACCGCCGCACGGGTGGCGTGCAGCGCATCGTCGACGCGGTCCTTCTTTTCCTTGACCTCGACCTCGGTGGCGCCGCCGACGCGGATCACCGCCACGCCGCCGGCCAGCTTGGCCAGCCGCTCCTGCAGCTTTTCGCGATCATAGTCGGAACTGGTTTCCTCGATCTGCTGACGGATCTGGGCGACCCTGCCATCGATATCGGAACGGCTGCCTGCGCCGTCCACGATGGTGGTGTTCTCCTTCTCGATCACCACTTTCTTGGCGGTGCCGAGCATCTGCAGGGTGACGTTTTCCAGCTTGATGCCAAGATCCTCGGATACGACATTGCCCCCCGTCAGGATGGCAATGTCCTCCAGCATGGCCTTGCGGCGATCGCCGAAGCCAGGGGCCTTGACCGCGGCGATCTTGAGCCCGCCACGCAGCTTGTTGACCACCAGCGTCGCCAGGGCCTCGCCCTCGACATCCTCGGCGATGATCAGCAGCGGCTTGCCCGACTGCACCACGGTCTCCAGCAGCGGGAGCATCGGCTGCAGGCCGGAGAGCTTCTTTTCGTGGATCAGGATATAGGGGTCTTCCAGCTCGACCCGCATCTTGTCCTGGTTGGTGACAAAATAGGGCGAGACATAGCCACGGTCGAACTGCATGCCTTCGACCACTTCCAGCTCGGTCTCGGCGGTCTTGGCCTCTTCGACGGTGATCACACCCTCATTGCCGACCTTTTCCATGGCCTCGGCCAGGAACTTGCCGATCTCGGCATCGCCATTGGCCGAGATGGTACCCACCTGGGCGATCTCGCCATTGGACGTGACCTTGCGGGCATGGCTCTTGAGATCGGCCACCACGGCGTCGACGGCCAGGTCGATGCCGCGCTTGAGGTCCATCGGATTCATGCCGGCGGCCACCGCCTTGGCGCCTTCCTTGACGATCGCCTGGGCAAGCACCGTGGCGGTGGTCGTGCCGTCGCCCGCCAGGTCATTGGTCCGGGAGGCGACCTCGCGCACCATCTGGGCGCCCATGTTCTCGAACTTGTCTTCGAGCTCGATTTCCTTGGCGACCGTCACGCCGTCCTTGGTGATGCGCGGGGCACCGAACGACTTCTCGATCACCACATTGCGGCCCTTGGGGCCCAGCGTCACTTTGACCGCATTGGCCAGTGTATCGACGCCGCGCAGCATCTTGTCGCGGGCGTCACCAGAGAACTTGACTTCTTTTGCAGCCATTTTCTGCTTCTGCTCCTTGAAAAAGAGATCGCCTCACGCCGCCTTGCGGGCCGGCTCGGCGCTCTCGATCACACCCAAAATGTCGGATTCCTTCATGATGATGAGGTCCTCACCATCAATGCGGACTTCGGTGCCGCTCCACTTGCCGAACAGCACCCGGTCGCCGGCCTTGAGATCGGGGGCAACCACGTCGCCCTTCTCGTTGCGCGCGCCCGGACCGACGGCGACAACCTCGCCCTGCGAGGGTTTTTCCTTGGCAGTGTCGGGGATGATGATGCCACCGGCCGTCTTTTCATCGGCCTCGAGGCGGCGGACGACCACCCGGTCGTGCAGGGGACGGAAAACCATCCATTCCTCCATATCGAAACATTGATGACAGCGCCTTCTGCGGCGTGCCGCAGAAAAGCGAAAAATCACTTAGGAGCGACGCCATCGCCTTCAAGAGGTTGAAGAAGATTTTTTGGCACTCGCTCGCGGGGAGTGCTGATTTGCAGCCAAGCCATTGTTCGCGTTAGCCTAAACCCGTGTGAACCCCAATGGTGCAAGGACATGAGCGATCCCGACTTCACCCGGCAGATTGAAGGCTACGGCCTGACCACGGCGGAAATCCATTATCGGCTGCCCGACCAGCCGTCACTGCTCCAGCTCTACATCTGGCAGGACTACGACCTGGCGCCCGATTTCCCCAGCCTGCAGGGGTTTCTTGACTTCTGGAGGCTGGAACTTGAAGGCGCGCTGCACTCGGTGCGCGTGGCCCATCAGCGTCTGATCCGGCCCAGCGAATTCCGCGCGGTCAATGGCGTCATTACGGTGCACTGAGACACGACTGCCTTGATGCCGCACGCCTTGTGAGGACCTGCGCTCGGGTCGTCTGCGCCCCCGATCCAGGCCTGGATTTTTTTTCGATCACCCCCCTTGAAACCGGCTTGCCCTCGCCAAAATCAACCTTGCCGGAGGCCTTATGGCCCGGCAAGTCTGGGAGGCGTTCCTCTTGGGCGCCTCTCTTATCCATGTTGCTCAAGGAGGATATGGTTATGAGGACTACCCTCGATTTTACACCACTCTACCGGTCGAGCATTGGCTTTGACCGCATGTTCAACCTGCTGGAAAATGCCAGCCGCGTTCAGGCCGTGGACACCTGGCCACCCTATGACATCGTCAAGACCGGCGATGATGACTACCAGATCACCATGGCCGTGGCCGGTTTTGCCCAGGACGAGCTGACCATCACCCATGAACCCAATCTGCTCGTGGTCAATGGGCAGAAGGCCGGCGAAGATAATGGCCAATATCTGCATCGCGGCCTGACCGGCCGGGCCTTCCAGCGTCGTTTCGAGCTGGCCGATCATGTCAGGGTCGACGGGGCGAGCCTGGTCAATGGCCTGCTCACCATCGATCTCAAGCGCGAAATCCCGGAAGCCATGAAGCCGCGCCGGATCGATATCGGCACTAGCCCCAGCGCTGCAAGCGAACCGCGCCGGATCGCGCCGGAGCAGCAGGCGGCCTAACCGGCAAGGCGACATTTGAACCTGGCCGGGCGCCGGGCGAGGTCTCGGTGCGGGCCGGGCTATGCAAGAAAGGAGATCAAGATGAGTGTACGTGACATGATACCGTGGGGCCGGAATGGCTCCAACCAGACCCCGTCGACCTATCGCGAAACCGAGCAGCATCCGTTCCTGTCGCTGCATCGTGAGGTCAACCGCTTGTTCGATGATGTCTTCCGCGATTTCGATGCGCGGCTGCCGGCTTTCGGGCGGCTTGCCGCATTTGGCCCCGCTTGGCCCAATGTGGAAATTTCCGAAAGCGACAGCCAGTTCAAGGTGACCGCCGAAATTGCCGGGCTCGACGAGAAGGATATCGAAGTCCTGCTCGATGATGGCGTGCTGGTCCTGCGAGGCGAGAAACGCTCCGAAGGTGAAGACGGCAACCGGCAGTTCTCCGAACGCTACTATGGCCGTTTCGAACGGCGTATCCCGCTTGGCCGCGAGGTGGAGGAGGACAAGATTGCCGCCGGCTTCAAGAACGGCGTGCTGACCGTGACGCTGCCCAAATCAGCGACCGCCCAGGACAAGGTCCGGCGCATCGCCATCAACGGGCCAGGGCAAGTGCACTGAGCTAACAGGAGCCGGGTGTCGCCACCCGGCTCCACGCTCTCAACGAGGCGCAAGCCTTGAGCAATTGACCGCGCAAAAAGATCGTCTTGATATATTGTTGTAGCTTCAGGCGTTCGAACCCAACACAATGTTCTCGGTTCACTTCCTATGAGGCGGGAGGGCGCAATGTGTCCCCGACTGTCTCGGAGGAGTGGCTGCCGTTTGCCATGCCCGTGAAGAACGGCAGCTTTTAGAAACCGCACAAGGGTCCTGGATGACCAAGATGGGGCGTCGCTGACCGGCAGATATCGACCTCAAACTTGCCCTCTATGTCCAACGTCTTGACGCCCAGGAGCGGACATGATGATAGCCAAAAACAATGAGCCCTCGCGCAAGCCACCCTTGGTTGTTGCCTAGACAATGAAGGAAGATGGTGCGTCCAACAAGTCAGCCTTACCACCTGTGACGGCATGACGAGCGCCCGCGTCCGTTCTGAAGTCATGCGGGTAGCCGAGACGGATCGCACTCGCGACATCCAGCCGTTTGATCTGCTCCGGGCTTAGCTCAAGATCGGCGGCCGCCAGATTCATGCCCAGTTGCTCCCTCGTTCGCGGGCCCACGATCGGGATGACGCCCTTCGTCATCGACCAGCGGATCGTTGGTGTTCGACGCAAACGGATCAAGCGGGTTCGCCGGGTCGTCGCCGATACCGCCGACCGTGATCAAGGATGGGGCCCTTGTTGCAATCATCTTCCTTGTGCATGAACTGGCTGATCGAGCTCTGCGCGCGGCCACTCTCGCCGCGACGATACTTTCCGGTCAGCATGCCGCCGCCAAGCGGCGAATAGCCCAGCACGCCCATACCGAACGCTTCGGCCATCGGCAGCAGGTCTCGTTCAGCAGCGCGTTCGACCAGGCTATATTCCACCTGTATGGCTGCGAGCGGCGCCCACCCCCGCAAATTGGCCACGACGGCACCGGCCGCGATCCGCCAGGCCTCAAAGTTGGAGAGGCCGACATATTGCACCTTTCCGGAGCGGACGAGGTCGTCGAACGCCCGCAGCATCTCTTCCATCGGCGTGGAGTTGTCGGAAGCATGCGCCCACAAAATATCGATCCGATCGGTCTTTAGGCGCCGAAGGCTCGCTTCGACCGACTGGACCATCGACTTCCGGCCGTTGCCGGTCATCTGCAGGCTGCTGTCGAGCGTGGTTCCGTTGGTGTATTTGGTCGCCACCACCACATCTTCGCGATCGGATGCGATCATATCCGCAAGGTAAACCTCAGCCTCACCGAACTGATAATTTGTGGAGGTGTCGATGAAGTTGCCGCCTGCGCCGCGATATTGGTCATACATGGCTCGCGCTTCGGCGGGGGACGCACCATGCCCCCAGGCAATTCCAAAATTACCCGTTCCGAGCGACAGGTTGGAAACGCGAAGGCCTGATCGGCCCAGATATCGATAACGCAAAGATTGGTTCCTTCATGTGGGCTTGGCTGCGCAATGCAC
>CAXBKI010000140.1:0-7061 GCA_963975955.1 uncultured Devosia sp. | reverse complement strand
CCTGGCTGCCGCCGCATACCGCAATTCTGTCGGCATCGACGACATCCTGTTCCACCAGCGCATCGATGGCCCGCACGCCATCGGTGAACAGCCGGCGATAATAATAGTCGTTCTTGTCCAGTATGCCCTTGGTCATCACGCCCGGCAGCGAGGCCGTCGAGCCCACCGGGTCAGGCGTTGCACCCGTGCTCCAGCCACTGCCCTGCCCGCGCGTATCCATCCGGAAATAGGCATAGCCCGAAGCGGCCCAGTGCAGCAGTTCGTGGGGAAAGCAGCGCCCCCCGCCATAGCCGAGATACTGCACCACCAGCGGCAGCTTGCCGCTGCGCTGGGCCGGCAGCACCAGCCACCCCTTGATCGGATGCCCGCCAAAACCTGGAAAGGTCACATCGAACGCCTCGACCATCCTCAGCGTGGTCTCGGCCGGCTCAATGCTCACCGCCCCGCCAATGGCCCGCGCCTCGGCAATGGTCTGCTCCCAGAACGTCGAGAAGTCGTCCGGCGTCCGGACAGAGCTGGCATAGGCGCCCAGTTCGGGCTGGACAAGATCGGGAAACGGCATGACAAACCTCGTGCATCACTGGCCTGCACCATGCACCGCAGCGCCTTATTCTGCCAGATGCGCTGCTCCTGCGCGCCGCTCATTTCTGGGCAAAACGAGCCCGAATTCCACCATCGCCGGCAGAAAATTCTCGTTCTCGTGCCCCGGCCGCGCCAGTTTGATGATGGCAAAGCGCTGCAGCGGCGTGAGCCTGCGCCACTGCGCGATAGTGGGCGCAATGGTCCCCTTGGCCTGCGCCTGGCTGACCACGATGGCGGGCACGTCGGCCCTGTCCTGCCACAGTGCGATGTCGGCAGTGACCGGCGCCGCCACTTCTCCCATGCGCTCAAGCACGCCCCGCAGCGCTGCGCCGTAGCCGGCGATTTCCCCCGCGTCGCCGCAGGGTTCCAGCAGCAGCGCCTGGCGCTGGACGGCCCCCAGCCGGCTCCATTGCCGCAGCGTCAGCTTGATGCCGACAAGGTCGAGCTTTTGCCGAACCGCCATCGGGATGCACCGCAGGCTGCCCGCGAAATCGCTTTCAAACCCGAAGACGGGCGGCGCCTTCCCCGCCTGCGGCGTCATTCAGCACACCTCCAGATGTTCGACCTCTGGGGCCCGCGCAAGATACGGACCGGCGAGTTCGCGCCAGCGGGTGAAGTCGTCCGATGCCCGGAAGTGCACCATGTGATCCTCGATACTACCCCATTGCACCACCAGCACATAGATTTCCGGCGTCTCGACAACCCGCTCGAAATGGACGCCCGCACATCCCCTGGAACGCAGGAATATCGCCCGGGCCTGCGCCAGGATCGTTTCAAACTCGGCGCCGAATTCAGGCTTTATCGTCAGTCTGGCGCGCTCGATGATCATGGTTTCTCCTTGGGCAAGATGGGTTGCGCGAAGCGATGTCGTGGCTCGGGCGTTGAACGCCCAGACAAATGGTTCATCCCCGGGCAGCGGTAATGAGGACCGGATTGTCAAAAGCCTCCTGGCGCGGCGTTTCCCGGGCAATTTCGATCTCGACGAGACAGGTCTGGGCCGACGAGCCCTGGGCCAGCCGGGAAGTCCCGCGATCCAGGGTCAGCACATTGGGATTGCCATGTCGCTCGAGCGGCACGCCCGCGGCGATCCGGTCGGGGTCGAACCAGGCGCCCGTCGGCAGGATGATGACCCCGGCCATGACGGCGTCGGTAACCCTGGCGCCCGCCAGGCATGAACCGCGTTGATTGAAGATCCTGATGGTCGCGCCATCGGCAATGCCACGCGCCGCCGCGTCGGCCGGGTTTATCAGGGCGGCCTCGCGGCCTCCGACCTTGCCTTCGACGCTATGGGGTGAATGGTCGAGCTGGCTATGCAGCCGCCGCACCGGCTGGTTGGACACCAGATGCAGCGGGAATTGCGCCGACTGGGCCGAACCGAGCCATTCATCGGGCTCCAGCCAGACGGCGTGGCCGGGGCAGTCGTCATAGCCAAACCCGGCGACAGTTTTCGAATAGAGCTCGATACGGCCCGAAGGCGTAGGCAACCTGTTGGCCTGGGGGTCCTGCCGGAAGCCGGACAGCATGACCGGCGATTCCGCCATGTCACCCAGGTCGATGACGCCATCTTCCCAGAACTGTTCGAAGGAAGGCAGGGACAGGCCCAGCCTCGCACTTTCGGTCAGCGCCTGATCGTAGAGCCAGCGCAGCCAGCCGGCCTCGTCGCGGCCTTCGGTGAAGGCGTGTTCGATATTC
This sequence comes from uncultured Devosia sp., assembly GCA_963975955.1. Classification (GTDB taxonomy): domain Bacteria; phylum Pseudomonadota; class Alphaproteobacteria; order Rhizobiales; family Devosiaceae; genus Devosia. Next base: position 4,787 of record CAXBKI010000140.1, on the reverse strand, counting down.
ATCTGCGATGCGAGACTCCGGAAGATCGCGAAATCGTCGCGCGCCTCACCGATGGGCGCGGTCGCCTTCTTCATGGCGACAAGGTGCCCCTCGCGCCCGGCATAGCCAATGTCATTGCGCTCAAGCGATGTGGTCGCCGGCAGCACAATATCGGCCATCCGGGCGATCGGATTCCAGTACTGCTCGTGCACGATCACCGTTTCCGGGCGCTGCCAGGCCTTGAGCAGTCCATTGAGGTCCTGGTGATGGTGGAAGGGATTGCCACCGGCCCAGTAGACCAGGCGAATGTCGGGATAGGTGTGCACCTGGCCATTATAGTCAAAGCGCTCGCCCGGCCGGGTCAGCAGGTCGGTGATCCGGGCGACCGGGATGAAATCGGCGACCCCGTTGCGGCCCTGCGGGAAGGTTGGTCCACCCATGCGGGTCTGGGCCGTGCCCACCGAGTTGACGGCGCCATAGCCCACGCCGAAGCCGCCCCCGGGCAGGCCGATCTGTCCCGCCATGGCGGCCAGCGTGATCACGGCCCAATAGGGCTGTTCGCCATGCCGGGCGCGCTGCAGCGACCAGGCCACGTTCATCGTGGTGCGGTTGTCGACGATTTCTCCGCTCAGGCGCAGGATGCGTTCCTCGGCAATGCCGGTAATCGCGGCGGCCCATGCCGCGTCCTTGACGATGCCGTCGGCCTTGCCCAGGAGATAGTCGCGGACCGCTTCGAACCCGGTGCAGTAGCGATCGAGAAACGCCCGGTCATGGCGGTCATTGGCCAGCATTGTATGGGCCAGACCCAGCATCAGGGCCGTGTCGGTATTGGGCCGGATCGGGATCCATTCAAACGCGCCATCCAGCTTGAGATCGTCGCGCAGCGGCGTGATGGAGATGAAACGCGTGCCTGCCCTGGCCATGGCGTTGAGCCCAGCCTTGACGCGGTGGCGCATGGCGCCGCCCGCCGTCACCTGCGCGTTCTTGAGCGGCACCCCGCCAAACGCGATGAACAGCTCGCAATGCTGCGCCAGCACGTCCCAGCTGGTATGCTGCCCCATCAGCTGGTCGAGCGGCGCGACGATGTGCGGCAGCACGACATTGGCCGCCGCATGACTGTAGGAGTCGCGATGGCGGACATAGCCGCCAAGGCAGTTGAGAAACCGGTGGATCTGGCCCTGGGCATGATGAAAGCGACCCGCGCTGGACCAGCCATACGAGCCGCCGAAAATCGCGCGGTTGCCATGGCGGCTGATGACATCGTCAAGCTGGCCGGCAACCAGGCTTATGGCCTCGGCCCACTCCACCTCCACGAACGGCTCCTGGCCGCGCAGATGGGTCTTGTCGCGCTCCCCGGCCAGAAAGCTCGCGCGCACCGCAGGGCGGCGGATGCGCAGGCGCGTCGTATCGGCCTCGAGCTGGTCAAGGCCGATCGGCGAGGGGTCGGGATCATGCCGGGAGGGCTTGAGGACCGGCTTGCCATCAGGGCCGGCCTCGACTTCGTAGAGGCCCCAATGGCTCAAGGTATGATCGGTCATGCTGCCCTCCCCGCGTTCAACTGTCAGCGCCCGTTAAACCGGGGCGCGCGCTTCTCCTTGAAGGCAGCGATACCCTCCTGGTGGTCGCTGCTTCTGGCGATCTCGAGCACGGTACGCTGGGCCAGCAGCATGTCCTCGGCGGGGCTGCGCGGCACCACCTGGCGGACGAAGCGCTTGAGGGCGCTCAGCACCAGGGGCGCCATCGCTTCCATTTCGCGTGCCATGGTCATGGCCGCTTCCATGTGCTGGCCATCCGGCACCACCTCGTTGACCAGGCCCATCTCATAGGCGCGCTGCGCGGTGATCGTGCGGCCGAGCAGGATGATTTCCATGGCGATCTTGTGCGGCAGGCGGCCGGCCAGCGCCGCGGCGACCCCGCCGGTGACCCCGACGCGGCCCTCGGGATAGGAGAACTTGGCGCTCTCGGTTGCCACGCAAAGATCGCACATCGCCATGGTCATCAAGGCGCCGCCGATGCACCAGCCCGACACGGCCGCGATGATCGGCTTGGTGGTGTCGAACCCCACCGAGGGCATGTTGCGCCAGATTTCCGGCGGATCCTTCATGTCGGCGCCGGCCGAGAACGCCTTGTCGCCAACCCCAGTGAGAACGGCCACCAACTGCTCGGAGCGCTCGAAATCCATGAAGGCGGCCTGCAGTTCGATGGCCGTGGCCTTGTCGATTGCGTTGCGGTTGTCGGGCCGGTTGATCCGGATGATGCGGATGCGGCCTTCGTCGTCGATCAGAATGTTGGACATTGGGTTTCCTGTTGCGTCAATTGCTGGGAGCGGCGCTGACAACCTTGCGCGTGCTGTCGCCGCCCCATTCCGACCACGATCCGTCATAGAGCAGGCTGTCGCGGCTGATGCAGGCGAGGGCGAGCGAGACAATGGCTGCCGTGACACCCGATCCGCAGGTCGTGATGACCGGCTCTTCAGGCGCCAGCCCGGCCTCGGCAAACACCTTTTCGATCGCCTCTGGCGGCCGCATCCGTCCACCATCGATCAGCCGGTCGAACGGCACATTGAGCGCGCCAGGCATATGGCCCGACCGCAGGCCTGGCCGCGGCTCGGCTACCGCGCCGCTAAAGCGCGATGCGCCACGGGCATCCACGACCTGGGCCGAGTGCCGGTCGAGGGCGGCCTGCACCGCGTCGATGCTGGCGACCCCTTGCGCTGGCCTGGCGTTGAAGCTGGCCGCGTCCGGCTTTGCGACACCCGTCTCCACCGGCAGCCCGGCAGCGCGCCAGGCCGGCAGGCCGCCGTCGAGCACGAAGACATGCGCCGCGCCAAAGGCCCGCATCGTCCACCAGGCGCGCGCCGCGGAGAACAGTCCCACCGTGTCGTAAACCACGATATTGTGGTTGTCCGAGATACCCAGCTGGCCCGCATAGTCCGAAAAGACCTCGGGCGTCGGCAACATGTGGGGCAATCCGCTGTCGTGGTCCGAACAGGCGTCGATGTCGAAAAACACCGCGCCCGGAATATGACCGGCCGCGAATTCGGCACGGGCGTCACGTTGGGCCGCCGGCATATGCCAGGAGGCGTCCACGACGACGACACCTGTGTCGCCGATGCGCTTTTGCAGCCAGTCGGGGCTGACCAGTGGCCAGATCATTGCTGGGCCTCCGCTTCGCTTGCGTGAGGCGGGGTGCCGCGAGATGCATCAAGCGCCAGCAGGGTCCGCGCATCCTCCGGGCTGGCGACCTCTTCGCCCAGGCTCTCGACGATCGCCACCGCCCGCTCAACCAGCGGCGCATTGCCCTTGGCCAGTTCACCGGCACGCAGATAGAGATTGTCTTCCAGGCCCACCCGGACATGCCCACCCAGCAGCACGGACTGCGCCACCACCGGCATTTCGCTGCGACCAATGCCAAAGGCCGACCAGATGGCGTTCTTGGGCAGCATGTTGCGCATCAGCAGCATGGTCTCCACATCCGCTCCTGCGCCCCACTGGATGCCCAGGCAAAGCTGAAAGAACGGCAGTTCGGGCAGCACGCCTTCGGCCAGCAGGGCATTGGCCAGCCGCAGATGACCGAGCTCGAAAACCTCCAGTTCCGGCTTGACGCCACTCTCGCGTATGGTTCTGGCCATGGCCCGCACCGTGGCGGGCTGATTGACGATCGAGCCTTCGCCGAAATTCATGGTCGCGACATCCAGGCTGCAGATGTCGGGGCGCAGCGCCGCGATATGGCTGGTCCGGAATGCCGCCGTTTGCGGGAGCGTGGCGGCGCTGCTGGCATCGGGCAGCTGGGCGAAGCGGGCGCCGGGACCGGTGGTCAGGTTGATGATCACGTCGCTGCCGCTGTCGCGAATGCGGTCGACCACTTCCTTGTAGAGCGCAAACGCCATGCTGGGCGCGCCCGTCTGGGGGTCTCTGACATGGATATGGGCAATCGCGTCGTCGGCGATCTGGGCCGGCGTGATCGGCACATACTGGCTGTTCTTGGCCAGTTGCGCCCCGCCGGTCAGCGCGCATGATATGATGACTTTTCGGGCCATTGTCGGCCTCCTTGCAAGTTGTGTCTGCCAGTGGTGCCTGCGCGAGCCGGGGCCGTTACCGGCCGGTAAAGCGCGCCGGCCGCTTCTCGACAAAATGCGCCACGCCCTCGGTGAAGTCTTCGCTGCGAAAGCTCTCGACCATTTCCGCATTGGCCAGCTGCAGTGCTTCCGAAAGGGTCTGGAATCGCGAGGCCCAAAGCTGCCGTTTGATGACGCGCAGCGAACGCGGCGAAACCGCATTGGCCAGTTCCACGGCATAGGCCCTCACCGTCTCGGCAAGGCTTTCGGCGGCGATGACGCGGTCGACCAGCCCCATGGACAGTGCCTCCTCGGCACCCACCTTGCGCGCCGACAGCAACAGGTCTGCCGCTTTGCCGGGGCCAACCGTATGGGTCAGCAGCCAGGCTGCACCATGCTCGCCGATCAGGCCGCGACGCGAAAACGCCGTGCTGAAGGCGGCGCCATCGCTGGCAAACCGCATGTCGGCGCAAAGCGCATAGATCAGCCCGAGCCCCGCAGCCGCGCCGTTAATGGCGGCAATTACCGGCTTGGCGAGCGCGGGGAAATAATTGTAGCGGCCCTGGAAGTCTGGCCGGGCCCTGGTGTCGAACGCCCGCATTCTGCTTGGATCATAGATATCGTCTGCCGGCAGCTCGGCCAGTTCGGCCATGTCCATGCCGGCGCAGAATGCCCGCCCTTCCCCGGTCAGTACGATCACCCGGACGGCCTCATCCTTGTCGGCCGCCTGCATGGCGTCGTAGAGCTCTTG
>CAXBKI010000139.1:0-7073 GCA_963975955.1 uncultured Devosia sp. | reverse complement strand
GGGCGGGCGCAAAGAGATCGTCAAGGCCAATCGCGAGGTGATCATTGCCGCCTCCTCGATCAACTCGCCCAAGCTGCTGATGCTCTCGGGCATCGGGCCGGCAGCCCATCTGGCCGAGCACGGCATCGCTGTCGTGGCCGACCGGCCGGGCGTCGGGCAGAACCTGCAGGATCATCTCGAACTCTATATCCAGCAGGCCTCGACCAAGCCCATCACGCTCTACAAGCACTGGAACCTGTGGGGCAAGGCGCTGGCGGGCGCGCAATGGCTGTTCTTCAAGAACGGTCTGGGCGCCTCCAACCAGTTCGAAAGCGCCGGCTTCATCCGCTCCAAGGCGGGCGTGGAATATCCCGACATCCAGTTCCATTTCCTGCCCATCGCGGTGCGCTATGACGGCAAGGCGGCAGCGGAGGGCCACGGCTTCCAGGCCCATGTGGGGCCCATGCGCTCGGCCTCGCGCGGCGCGGTGACGCTGGCATCATCCGATCCCAAGGCCGCGCCGTCGATCCTGTTCAACTATATGTCGGCCCCCAAGGACTGGGCCGATTTCCGCCATTGCATCCGCGTGACCCGCCAGATTTTCGGGCAAGCGGCCTTTGACGACTACCGGGGCAAGGAGATATTGCCCGGTGCCGCCGCCCAGACCGACGCCGAGCTGGACGCCCATATCCGCGAGCATGCCGAAAGCGCCTATCATCCCTGCGGCACCTGCCGCATGGGCGCGGCCGACGATAGTGCCGCGGTGGTGGATGAACAGTGCCGTGTCATCGGCGTCGATGGCCTGCGCGTCGCCGACAGTTCGATCTTCCCCACCATTCCGAACGGCAATCTCAATGCGCCATCCATCATGGTGGGCGAGAAGGCTGCCGATCACATCCTGGGCCAGGGCATGCTGCCGGCCCAGCAGGCCGAGCCCTGGATCAATCCGCGCTGGCGAAGCGCCGACCGCTAGCATTCGGCGCGCCTGAGACTTCGGTCCACTCCAAGGGAGAACATAGGTCTCCCTGACACCTGCCTTGCTGCCAAAGAGGCAGTCATTGGAGCTGCCCCAACCGGTCGGGCCCAACACAATTGGGCTGAAGCGAGCATGCATTGATCAAGCGAAAGCGACACTCGCCAAAGAGCCATCGTCGACGAAACACGTACGAAAACCCTGAACGACCAATGACAGCTTCCAGGACCAGAGAACGTCACCGCGGATGACCGCAATGGGGTCGTTTAAGGACTGACAAGCTTCAACTTCGTCGATCAAACGTAGCGTTAAGCACCGCGGTACAGACCTACTTGTCATAATCTTCGATGAGGCGCGAAAGCGTGCTGCGGAGGAGTGCGCTCATGATCGGGTTGCTGTTCGCCTAGTACCACACCAAGCCTTAGGCCTATTGGTTTTGGGCTGGGGAACGGGCAATATGAGTTAACTCGGCCATGGCCCAAATTTCGGCCTGCATCATGAGCTTGCATTCGTCCGCGTCCATCATCCTTAAGGGGAAACGGGCGACGTGTTCCGAGCCAACCCGAAAAATCGCATTGGCCGTACCGGCGGTGTCCAAGGCGACAATGTCTTGGTGACGAAGTTGGGGGAATTGGTCAGCGATCAGGAGACCAACGAGCCTCGAGTCTGCCTTTATCTGCTCACTATGCATCTCTCACCCTCAGATCTGTCACCCGTCAAGCGTTGATTGATGAGTGCTTCCAAGTGGTGTTGCAACCTTTGGCACCGGCCGAAATGGGTCGATGTCTGGCAGTCGTTTTGATGTTGAACGAGCAACCTAGTCGGCGAGCTTGAAAAGCAGCGCTGTCTGCAGCTTGCTTGGGTCTGGCTCAATGAAGGGATTGTTGTCGTGCACCTCCAACCGGCAAGCAAAGCTTTCATGGAAGGGCCGGGCATTTCCACCACGCCCGGCCCCGAGTCCTGACCTCTCTATAGCGTCAGTCAACCTGGTTCGCTAAACAGGTCGACCGCGAAGCCGGCCTGTTCGAAGATATGGTCGCGGCTGGCCGTGAGTTCGCTGCTCAGGCGCTCGAGGTCGAAGCCGATGAGCTGGCCGCGCCACTTCTTGACCTGGCCATTGACCAGCACGGTGTCGACATTGCTGCGCTCCATCAGCGTGACCACGGCACCGGCGACATTGTTGAGCGGCGTCACATTGATCGCCTGGGCGTCGAGCAACACGATGTCGGCGGCCTTGCCCGGCGTCAGGCTGCCCGTGACCTTGCCTAGCTTGAGGCCCTCGGCCCCGGCAATGGTAGCGTGGCGGATGGCGTCCATTGGTTGCATCAGTTCGGGGAAATCAGCCTTGCCCTCTAGCGCCGCCGCATTGGCGAACATGCGCTGCAGGGTGATGAGGCCACGCATCTGGGTGAACATGTCGGCGCTCATGGTGCATTCGACATCGGAGGACAGCGACAGCCCCATGCCGCGGTCGAGCGCGGTCTGGATGGGCGGCGTGCCATGGCGCATATGCATCTCGATCGGCACGGCCAGCGAAACATGGGCGCCGGCATCGGCGGCATAGTTCCAGCCGGCCTCGGACATCCCGGTCATGTGGATGAAGATATTGTCGTCTGCAAACCAGCCGGCGGCGCCCAGCTCGTCAAAGGTGGGCTGCATGCCGAAGGTGCCCACCACGTGCAACGCAATGGGCAGGCCAAGCTCGCGACCGATCTGCCAGGCCTTTTCATAGCCGGGCAGGTAGATTTCCCCGCCCATGACCATGGTGGTCAGCTGGTCGTCGGAGGCAAAATACTGCTCGCGGATGCGACGCGCATCGTCGGGATAGCGCGCCGCTTCGCCCCAGCCCTCGAAATAGCCGAACACGCCGCGGCGGCCAGCATCGCGCAGACCCTCGATGGCGGCGTCGGAATGCTCGGGGCTGTGGTGGATCTGGCTGACATCCATCACGGTCGTGACGCCCGCATCGAGCTGGGCAAGGCCGCCAAACAGCTCGTTGATGTAGACGTCGCGCGGCCGGTAGGCCATCGAGAATTTCTGCAGCACCGTGTCGTAGTAATTGGTCGCGTTGGCCGGGCGGCCGTCATTGATCAGGATGCCGTGCGCCAGCTGGCTGCGCAAAGCCGTCTCGAACTGGTGATGGTGGGTGTCGATGAAGCCGGGCATGACGACCTTGCCGCTGGCATCGATCACGACGGCATCGGGCGCCTCGATGCTAGCGGCCACCTCAAGAATGCGGCCATTTTCGATCAGCACGTCGCCGACCGGGAAATTGCCCACGGCGTCATCCACCGACAGCACGATGCCGCCCCTGATCAGGGTCTTGCGGCCCGGCGCGCCAATGCCCTCGGGCAGCGTCGACAGCGCCGTCTCCTGTGCGGCGGCGCCCCTGGTCAGCAGCACGCTGGCCGCCAGCACGGCGCCACTGAGGGCCGTACCAGTCAGCACGTCGCGTCGCGTCGGACACGGCAGGCCGGGTTGGGTTGAATCACAAAGTCTGCACATGGTTTCCTCCCTGTGTGCGCAGCGCCTATCTCACTCCTGGCGACGTCCGACGGCTCCTCCTGCCGGGCGTCGATACTGGTGCAGAGGCGCGCGCTGTGTTCAGCGTCGCGCACCCCGTTGCAGCCTCAGCTTTCGACGCTGGGATAGTCCTTGCCCGTCCAGTGCCCGACCTTCTTGGCAAATTCGCGCTGGAAGGCGAGCGGGCCGTTTTCCTTCATGAAAGGCTCGTCATAAATGCCGATGAACAGCGTCAGGTTGAGGAAGAAATGCGCGCCCATCTCGAACAGGGCGACGAAATCATGCTCGACCAGCGCGCGGCGCTCGGCATCGGTCAGACTGTGCACGGTGGACAGTTCGACCTCGTTGAGCCGGGGGCCGATCGACTGCTCCCAGGTAGCGACGAAATTGCTGGCATCCTCGGCATAGCGCTTGAGGTAATCGGGATTGCGGTCGACCTGATAGAGGAACTTGTTGACGTAATACCGGCTCATGCTGCCTGCTCCTCTGCCGCGCTGCGGGGATACCAGGTGACATAGGCTTCCATGGTGTGGAACAGGTCGAGGAAGTCGACATAGTCGGCCGGCTGCGGGCCGGCGACGCCCATCATCAGGATGAAGTTGAGAAAGCCATGCGTGGCATTGCCGCTCTTGGCCATGGTCTCATGCGTGACGCTGTCGAGAATGGCGTCGATATCGCCGGTGCGGAACCATTCCAGCGCCTGGCGGTCGAACACCGGATCGGGCCCTGTCTCCATGAACTGCCGCGGCCCGCCCAGTTCGAGCGACAGATGGCCGGTGCCGATGGCTGCCACCCGCTTGTCGGAGGGAAAGGCATCGATGGCTTTGCGGATGGCCCGGCCCAGATCGTAGAAGCGGCGCGGCGAGGGCAGGGGCGGCGCGAAGATATTGGTATAGATCGGCACTACCGGCAGGTCATTGTCGGGCCGCACGGTGATGATCGGGCAGATAATGGAATGATCGATCTTGAGTTCGTTGGAAAAGGCCAGATCGAAGCCCTGATTCATCAGATTGCCATGCATGAAGCGCGACATCTCCAGATCGCCCTCCAGCACATATTTGGGAATGCCGAACTCACGCTCCTCATTCCAGAAGGTCGCGTCATAGCGCTCGGCCTTGCCGATCAGGAACTGCGGGCAATTGTCGAGGAAGATCTGGTGAAAATGGTCCGATCCGATCATCACCAGGACGTCCGGCTTGGCCTTGCTCAGGGTTTCCCGATAGGCCTCGACCTTGCGCTTCCACTCGGGCGCCTGGGGCATCTGCTGCTCGGGCGGGGCGGTGGTGGCCCTGAGATAAAACGGGTGGTGTGTTGACGCCAGCGTGGCAACGAGTTCAGCCAATGGAGGTCCTCCTTAGTTTTGCGTCAGCGCGCGCCGGGCAATGGTCTATGGGTGCGGTGACGACGAAATCTATGCCCTAGGGGCCCATGATGGATTGCAGGATCGGGTAACGGATGATCGCCTCCCCGATACGGGCTGCTGCGCCCTGCAGCGTCGGCAGCCGTTCGGCGATCAGTTTTTCGGGGGTTACCATGCCGGTATAGCCCGAGGTATTGAGGGCCGCGACCGTGCGGCCGTCCGGCCCCAGGATGGCGACACCCAAAGCGGTGATGCCGTAGTCGAGCTGATCGACGGTGGTGGAATAGCCGTCCGCACGAACGGCCAGAATGAGGTCGCGCAGCGCCGCGACATCGGTCACCGTCTTTGAGGTGAGCGCTTCGGGCTGCACCCGCGCCAGATAGGCGTCGAGGGCGTCGTCGGCCAGGCCCGCCAGCAACACCCGCCCCAGCGAGGTAGCATAAGCCGGATAATGCGCGCCGATGGTCGCCGTGGCGCGGCGCGCCCGCTGCACCGAACTATGGGCAATGTAGATGACATCATCGCCACTCAGCGTGCCGATCGAGGAGGCATCACCGAACTGCTCGACGAGCGTCCGCAGGTCGGGTTGCAGCACCTCGCCAATGCCGACCGAAAAGAACAGCGCCGAGCCCAGGGTCAGGACCTTGGGACGCAGGTGGAAGCGCCTTCCGGTCTGGCCGACATAGCCCAGCGCCTGCAGCGTAATCAGGCTGCGCCGCGCCGCTGCCGGGCTCAGTCCGACCCGTCGGGCGATGTCGCTCAGCGTCATTTCGGGATGGGCGGCGTCAAAGCTTTCCAGGATGCCGATGCCTTTGGCCAGCGCCTCGACGAATTCGGGCGGCCTGGCATCAGGCTGGTCGTGTTCAAGCGCGGGGGCCGGAGCCATTCTCACCTCGGACAGGATCGTAACTTGACGTTAGCCTAAGTCAGGGCTACGTTTTCGGCAAGAGCAATTATTTTCGGTATGCGAAAATTTGGGAGTGACGATGCGGATCGGCAAGCAGGACAATGCCCACACGGCGATCGCCACTTCGGACGCGGATTCCATCACCATCCGCGGCGAAGACCTGTGCGCCGACCTGATCGGCAAGATCAATTTCACCGACTATTTCTGGCTGCTGGTGCTGGGTGAGCGCTGCACTGCCGCGCAGCGCCAGATGCTCGATGCCTGCCTGGTGGCCATTGCCGAGCATGGCCTGGTCCCTTCGGTACAGGCGGCGCGCATGACCCTGGCTGCCGGCCCCGAAGCCTGGCAAGGCGCCATGGCGGCGGGCCTGCTGGGCATGGGCAGCGTGGTCGCCGGCAGCTCGGAGACAGCCGGGCTCTATCTCGACGAAATCCTGCAGCAGGCCAGCCGTGAGGGAAGCGACGTCGAAACGGCCACCAAGGCCAGCCTGGCCGCGCTCAAGGCCGCCAAGAAAAAGGTGCCCGGGCTCGGTCACCCGCAGCATAGCGGCGGCGACCCCCGGGCCAACCGCCTGCTCGAGCTGGCCGACGAACTAGGCATTTCGGGCCGCTATGTAGAGGTCCTGCGCATTCTGGCCGAACATGCCCCCGGTATTATCGAGCGGCCGCTGCCCATCAACGTGTCGGGAGCTATCCCCGCCGTGATGCTCGATGCCGGCTGGCCGCTGGGCGCGCTCAAGGCGGTGCCGCTGCTGGCACGCACAGCCGGTCTGTCGGCCCATCTGTTCGAGGAATCCATGCGCTCGATCGGCTTCATCATGAGCAATCAGGCGGACCTCGCCATTGCCTATGACGGCAAGCTGTCCGGCAGAGAAAGCAAGACCCGCTAAGCGGGCGAGGGAGAATTGCGGTGAAGATACTCAAAAGTGTGCGCGTGATCGAACTGGGCACCTATATTACCGGCCCCGCCGCCGGCATGCACCTGGCCGATCTGGGTGCCGATGTCATCAAGGTCGAGCGGCCCGGCACCGGTGATCCCTTCCGCGCCTTCAAGGGCGGGCTCTATTCGCCGCACTACCAGACCTACAATCGCAACAAACGCTCGATCGCGCTGGACACCAAGCAGGCGGACGACCTGGCGGTGTTTCACGACCTGATCCGTTCGGCCGATGTGTTCATCCAGAATTTCCGGCCCGGCGTAGCCGAAAAGCTCGGCGCCGGCGAAGACGAGCTGCGCCAGATCAATCCGTCGCTGATCTATTGCGCCATTTCCGGCCTCGGCAATACCGGCCCGGCCAGCCACCGACCGGAATATGATACCGTCGCCCAGGC
>CAXBKI010000138.1:0-7080 GCA_963975955.1 uncultured Devosia sp. | reverse complement strand
TCCGTGACGAGATTTTCGGTCCAATCGCCGCGGTCGCCAGTTTCAAGACCGAGGCCGAAGCCATCGATTTGGCCAACGACACCGAATACGGGCTCATCGCCTATGTCTTCACCCGCGATCTGGCCCGCGGCCTGCGCGTGTCCGAACGGATCGAGGCGGGCATGATCGGTCTCAATCGCGGCCTTGCATCCGATCCGGCCGCCCCGTTTGGCGGGGTCAAGCAAAGCGGGCTTGGCCGCGAGGGTGCCCATCACGGCATTCTCGAGTTCTGCGAGACCAAATACATCGCCGTGACCTGGTAGAGCACCAACCAAAGGATAGCCGAGATGAAAATCACCAAGGTCGAACCCTTTCAACTGGCCTGGGACGAGATTGGCAAGGGGCCCTATGGGGCCTTTGTCCGCATCACCACCGAGGATGGCCAGTTCGGTATCGGCGAAGCCTCGCCGATGCAGGGCGGATTGGCTTCGCTGCAGGTCATCGCCCGGGACATGGCGCCATATCTGATCGGCAAGGATGCCCTGGACCATGCCATCCTGATCGACACGCTGTTTCACAAATGTATCAAGCTTGGCCCCGAAGGGATCACCAGCGCCGCCCTGGCGGCTCTGGACATAGCCATGTGGGACCTCAAGGGTAAGCTGTTTGGTCAGCCGGTCTACAAACTGCTCGGTGGCGCATGGCGCACCAATCTGCCTTGCTACACCTCCATTGGCGGCAATGCCTGGCGCAGCGTGGACGAGGTTGTCCGGCACGTCATGGAGCGGGTGGAGACGGAACAGCCGGCGGCGGTGAAAATTCGCTGGGATGGCGATCGCACGCGTCAGGATGTCGATATTGCCGGCGATATCGCCAAGGCCCGGGCGGTGCGCAAGGAACTCGGCGACGCCTTCGTCCTCGGGTTCGACGCCAATAATGGCTATTCCATCGGCGGCGCCATTCGGGTCGGCCGGGTGCTGGAAGACCTCGGGTTCAGCTGGTTCGAGGAGCCCGTACAGCACTACAATGTCGCGGCCATGGGTGAGGTGGCCCAGCGGCTGGACATCACAGTGTCCGCGGGCGAACAGACCTACACGCTGCAGGGGCTCAAGGACCTGATCAATGCCGGGGTGCGCATGGTGCAACCTGATATCATCAAGATGGGTGGCATTACCGGGCTGATGGCCTGTTCTTCGATCGCGCATGCAAACGGGGTTGAACTTGTGCCGCACCAGACGCAGCCATCGGTCGGGCATCTGGCCAATATCCATGTCCTGTCCACGATCATGCATCTGAGCAAGCCCGTCGAGCTGGCCGATGGCTGGGCGCGGGCAGATACGGTGTTTGAAAACCCGTCACGGCCCAGGAACGGGACCTTCGACGTCCCCGATGCGCCTGGCCTGGGCATGGTCTTTGACTCCACGGAAATGGCCCGACGTACCGTACCCATTACAGCCTGAACGCAACCGGACCGGGAGGATTAGCGTGACGAAAAAGCGACTGGCGACAGCAGCACGTCAACTTTTGTCGGCGCGCCGTAGCGGGTTCAAACTAGAGGGACTGGCCGCCGACCTGGTGCCGACCGGGCGGGAGGAGGCCTACCTGGTCCAGGAATTGCTGGTGCTGCAGAGCGAGGAAGCGCTGGGCGGGTGGAAAGTTGCCGTTGGCACCGGCAGTGACCCGGTGTGCTCCCCCATTTTGCTCTCCGCCTATCGCACCGGCAATGAGCCCATCGACCTGGCCCGCACCATGGCCAATCTGGTTGAGGCGGAGATCGGCGTGCGCTTCGGGTCCGATCTTCCTCCGCGGGACGAGCCCTACCGTGATGACGAGGTCGCGGCGGCCATCGAGGCCATTCATCCGACCCTTGAAATCCTGGGGTCGCGCTTTACCGAACGCGCCGAGGTTTCCGAGTTGATCAATGTCGCCGACCTGCAGCGAAACTCGGCCGTGATCGTGGGGCAGGCCTGGCATGACTGGCGCCAGCTTGATCTGTCCAGCGAGGCGATCGTTCTCAGGATCGGCCATGCCGATTGTGGTACCAATGTGGGGCCGGCAATCGACGACATCATAGCGACGCTGACCTGGCTCGCCAATGGACGGGCCATGCGGTTTGGCGGGCTCAAGGCCGGGCAAATTGTCATCACCGGGTCGCGTGTCAATGCGCCAATCGGCACTCGCGGGGAGATGATCGAGGCCCGTTTCGGCACGCTTGGCCCGGTCACGCTGGTGTCGGTCTAGTGTCCGTTCCCGGTCTTCACCGGTCGGCGGTCCGGCTGCGCTCAGGCGGGCGCGGTTTCACCTCGCCCCGTCGTCGACCGGCGCACCAAAAGTTCCCCGCTGAGCAGATGGGTGGCAGGCGCGCTTGCAGGGTCGCCCAGTTGATCAACGATCAACTTGATCGTCTTCTCGATAATCGCGTCGACGGGTTGCCGGAAGGTGGTGAGGGCATAATGCGGCCACCGCGCCAGCGCGATGTCGTCAAAGCCGGCGACGGCGATGTCTTCGGGCACGCGCAAATCAGCAACTTCGCGGAGTGCATCGAGGCCGCCGGCGGCGAGGATGTCATTGGCGAAGAAGACGGCATCGGTGTTGTCGGCCCGCGCCACTTCCATGGCGGCACGGTGCCCGGCTTCATAGCTGTATTCGCCGCCGGCCACACATTTGGTCAGGACCATCCCCAACTCGGCAATGCGGGTGATGAACGCGTTCTGGCGCTCAAGATTGGTCGAGGTGTGGGGCAGGCCGGCGACGTAGGCCACCCTCTTGCGCCCGATCTCGTAGAAATGGTCGGCGATGGCGCGGGCGCCCTCGACATTGTTGCAGCTGACCGAGTTGATGGCGTTTTCGGGCATGCTCCGATTGACCAGAACGGATGCGCGCCCCTCGGTCGCCCAGCGCAAGGTGGTGCCCGACAGAATGGTCGCCGAAATCACCACCACCGCATCAACATTATATTGACGCAGGGCCACGAGCTGGTCTTCGACATTGGACCCGCGGGTGATGTTGAACATCAGGCTTTGCAGCCCGACCCGCTGCAGTCCGCGCGACAGCTTTTCGATCAATGTGGGATAGAAGGGATTTTGCAGCTCTGAAACGACAATGCCGACGATATTGCTGCGCCGCTTGGACAGCATCGAAGCGATGGCGTTGGGGTGATAGTCGAGCTCTTCAGCGGCCCGCAATATGCGCTGGCGCAATTCCGGGGAGATCGAGGCACCAGGGGTGAAGGCGCGCGACACGGCAGACTGGCTGACACCCATCAGTTGAGCCAGCCCTCTTGCGGTAATGGGCTTGCGGGGCTCGCCGCGCGCAACGGGTGTGTCCATGCCGTCTCCTCCAGTCGCCAATCATCGAGACGCCGTCGCCACTAGACCAGCATCGCCCTCTATTGCACGGAGGCGACAGCGGATGCAAACACGTCGTTGCATCCGGATGCAACAATGACTATCTTTCGAGTCCACACATGGCAAGATGCTCAACATAAGGGCAGCCGTGCGTGGCGGCCTCACACGCCATCCAATTATCAATATCCCGGGGGGAAGCTATGTCTGGCGCACTGAATCATCTGCGCGTGGTGGATTTTTCCGACTCCCTTTCCGGACAGTACTGTTCGCGCCTGTTTGCCGATTATGGTGCGGTGGTCACGCTGGTCGAGCCGGCCGAGGGGACGCGGACGCGGCGCATGCCGCCCTTGGCCAGTGATGGGCAATCGCTGCAGTTCTTTCATCTGAATACCGGCAAGGCCTCGCTGGTCATCGACCGCTCGCGCGACGACTGGCAGGCCCGGCTCGCCGATGCGATCGCTGGAGCCGATGTGGCGGTGCTGCCGCCAGATGCCGATGTGAGCCATTTTGAGCAGATGTTTCCAACCTGTGTTCTGGTCGTCACCTCCAGCTTTGGTGCTGACGGGCCGCGCTCGCACTGGCAGGGTCCCGAGATCGTCCTGCAGGCGCTTTCGGGCATGATGCACAATAACGGCGTCGCCGGGCGCGAGCCGCTATACGGCGTCGGCAACAGGGCCGCGCTGGCCACGGGCGTCGGCGCCTATGTAGGCGCCATGACAGCGCTCTTTAGCCGGGAGACTTCGGGGCTCGGCCAGGTCGTGCGGATCGATGCGGCCGAAACCGCCGCCGCCATGTGCTTTCCCTATGTGATGCAGCACATCTACAACGGGACCGTGCGCCAACGCACGGATCAGGCGGTACAGGCAGGCCAGGTCCTGTGCCGCGATGGCTGGGTGTGTATCTGGATTTACAATTTCCGCTGGCATGCGCTGCTCGAGGCGCTGGGCCTGCCGCAGCTGGAGCATGATCCCAGATTTGCCGATCCCGCACACCGGCGAGACAATTGGGACGAACTCTTCGATCTGTTCCAGGCCAAGGTTGCCGACATGGACGCCGAGGAGCTGGTGGATATTCTGCAACGCGCCCAGGTCATCGCGGCGAAGGCCTATCGGCCATCCGAACTGGCATCGAGCCGGCATTTGACCCAGCGGGGCTATTGGGAATGGGTCGATGGACGGCGGACGCTCGGGGCGCCATTTCGCCTCAGTGCCACGCCTCGACAGCTGCGTTCGGGCGCACCGGCCCTCGGGTCCGGAGCGGCCATCGACAAGCGCGACACGGCTCCAGCGCGTCAGGAACAACCCTCAGGCGCCGCGCTCGCCGATATTCGCGTGATCGAGCTGACCACCGCATGGGCCGGGCCGATGTCTGGTCGTGTGCTGGCATATTTCGGGGCTGAAAGCATCCATGTCGAAGCCCCCAACCGGGTCAATTCGTGGCGCCTGAACAAGGACAAGCCCAATCCGATCAATTTCCCCGACGGCGAGCCGGGGCAGCGCTGGTATGACCGGTCCTTCCTGTTCAATTCTCAGAACGTGAACAAGTTCAGCTGCATTCTCAATCTCAAGACGGAGGAGGGGCGGGAAACCCTGAGGAAACTGGTGGCGCGCGCCGACGTCCTGATCTGCAATTTCCGTCCGGGCACCCTGAAGAAACTGGGGCTCGACTACGAGGCGCTGACCCACATCAAGCCCGATATCATCGTTGCCGAACTGCCTGCCTTTGGCGGTTCGGGCCCGATGTCGGGCTATGCGGCGCTGGGCCCGACCATGGAAATGGCCGCCGGCATGTCCGCCATGATCGGCTATCCGGACGGCAAGCCGGAAGTGACCGGACCATCCTATCTCGATCCCATTGGTGGCTTTAACGCCGCCGCCGCCATCCTGACGGCGCTGGTGCACCGGCAGCGGACCGGAAGCGGCCAGTATATCGAGGTGCCGCAGGTGGAGGCGGCCATGCAGCTTGTTGGCGCCGAGATATTGTCGGCAATCGAGACCGGCAGCGATCAGCAGCGTAACGGCAATCGCGTCGACGATGTGGTGCCGCACGAGGCCTATCCGGCCTCCGGCGCGGATGAATGGGTGGTGATCGCGGCGCTGGACGAAGCGCAATGGCACCGGCTGACCGAAGTCATGGGTCAACCCGAACTCGCAGCAGATCCGCGGTTCTGCAATCTGGCGCAGCGGCTCAAAAGCCGGAACGCGCTCGATGGCGTCATCGCCGAATGGACCCGGGATCGGGACAAGCATGCGGTGGCGGATATGCTCCAGGCAGCCGGGGTTGCCGCGGCAGCGGTGCAGAATCCCAAGGATGTCGCCGAGGACCCATACCTGGCGTTCCGTCAGTTCTTCACCGAGCTCGAGCACCCCGATGCCGGTCGTCACCGGCACCCGGGACTGCCGATCCATCTCAGCGCCACGCCGGGTGCCCAGGTGCGGGCGGCGCCACAATTCGGCGGGCATAACCGGATGGTCCTCGAGCAGTTCCTGCAATTGTCCCCCGACCAGATTGGCCAGCTCGAAGCCAGCCAGTCCATGGGCAACGAACCACTACCGGGGGCCTAGCCGTGAGCACGACAATGCCGATCTTTCCAAGTGAACTGCGCCTGAATGTGCAGCTTGACGATGCCCCGCACTACAAGGGCTCCATCCACGATGACGCTGTGGCACGCGCCCGCGGCTACAAGGCGGCCCTGATACCAGGGGCATTTGTCTACGGGCATATCAGTCGCCTCGCACTGGAGGTGTGGGGGCAGCAATGGGCGGAGCGTGGCGCCATGTCCGCCCGGTTCCGCAAGCCGGTCTACAACAATGACGATCTCGTCGTGCGCGCCACTCCGGCCCCCGGCCTGGAGGAGCAGCGGGGTGAGGTCACGGTCTGTAACGGAGAGGGCGACGAAGTCGCGTCCGGCTGGATTGAGCTGTCTCCGACTGCCGATCCCGTGCCCGAGCTTGATCGTGCTCAATTTCGTGCTGCGCCAGCCAGTCCGCCCCGGATCGGCGCCGGCGATCTGGTGGCCGGAATGCCATTGCACTCCCGCGATCGTATTCTGACGCCGGCGGATTTCGCGACCTCGCTGCGGGCGTTCGGTGAGCAGCAAGGGCTGTATTCCGACCCGGGCTTTGTCCATTCGGGCATGCTCATGCGCCTGGCGATGGGCGACACCAATGCGGGGTGGTCATTTCCCGCCCCGGTGGTGCTGGTGGCCTGCACCACCCGGCATTTCGGGCTGGTCTATCCCGGTCGGCGAATTCAGACCGTGGGAACCATCGTGGAAACCTATGAACGCAAGGGCCGGTACTATTTCGTGTCCGACGAGTATCTGCTTGCCGATGGCCGGGTCGCGGCCAATTTCCTGCGCACACAGATCTATGGCTGAGCGGGCGTCACCAAAACTGTCACTGCATCCGAATGCAAATTCGTTGAATAAGCACTTGCATCCGGATGCAACATACGTATGATCAATGCATATCGAAAGCGGAGCGAGCCTTAAGAATCGCCCGCTCTCACCAAGGGGGAGTTTGCGGTGCAGATCGGTAGTTCCGGTGCGGGCGTGGCGGCCAGACGTCGTCCGCCAGCGCAACGGACTGACTATCGGTGGTTCCGTTCCATAGAACTGCGCTGGAATGACGTGGACGCGTTTGGCCATGTCAACAACGCCCAGTTCTACGAGTTCTTTGACACCACGGTCGTTCGGTTCCTGAGCGAGTCGTGTGACGTCACCGGACCGGAGCGGCTGTCGATGGTCGTGGCC
>CAXBKI010000137.1:0-7081 GCA_963975955.1 uncultured Devosia sp. | reverse complement strand
CGTCATCATCGTCCTTGCCGCGCCGGCCGAGGCGCCACTCTATCAATTGCTCCTGGGCACGGCCTTTGGCGTGGTCATCGGCGAGCAGGTGTTTGGCGGGCGGGGACGGTCCTTCCTGCATCCCGCGGTGGTTGCGCTGGTCTTCCTGACCTTCTCTTTTGCCGACCAGGACTATCGCACCGGACCCGACCTGGCCGCCTGGACACTGCTGCCGGCCCTGGTGCTGCTGCTGGCCAGCGGCCAGGCCGCCTGGCGCATCCTGCTGGCCGCTGCCTGTATGACCCTGGTACTGCAATGGGTCGCCGGCAATAACGCGCCCTGGTCCGTCCTGATGCCGGGCGGGGTGCTGCTGGCGCTGCTCTACCTGGCGGCCGATCCGGTTGCCTCGGCATCGACCAATCCGGGCCGCTGGGCCTATGGCGCGCTGCTCGGCCTGCTCGCCAGCCTGTTCGGCCAGGTCGGGCCGGGCTTTGGCGCCATGGTCTTTGCCACCCTGCTCGGCGCCATCTTCGCCCCGCTGCTCGATCGGCTCGTTATCCTTGGCCACGGTTTCCTCAAGGAGCGGCACCATGGCTGAGCAAGGGCCCCGCAGCCTCTGGCACCGCTTCCTCGCCCGCCCCAATACCGACCCGGTCAAAGCCCTGGGCGTGGCCTTTCTTGTCGCCCTGGTCTGCGGGCTTGCCGTCTCGACCGCCGCGGTGAGCCTGCGGCCGCTGATTGCCGCCAATATGGATGCCGAGCGTCAGGCCCGCATGGCGGCCATGCTGGCCGACCTGCCCGGCATGGGCGAGATCCTGGCCGAGACTGGGGCAG
The DNA here is from genome assembly GCA_963975955.1 of uncultured Devosia sp. Lineage (GTDB taxonomy): Bacteria > Pseudomonadota > Alphaproteobacteria > Rhizobiales > Devosiaceae > Devosia. The sequence continues at coordinate 6,268 of CAXBKI010000137.1, read as the reverse complement.
GGGCTGTCGATCTGCAACTGGTCGACCTGGCCAGTGGCACCCTGGTCAGCGATATCGAGCCCACCGGTTATGATCCGCTGGCCGCCGCCGATCCTGCCCTGAGCACGGAGCTGTCGCGGGCCGAAGACCTTGCCGGTCTCGGGCGGCGCGAAAACATCGCCCCGGTCTATCTGGTGCGCCGCGATGGCGCCCTGGCGCTGCTCGTCTTGCCGCTGCGTGGTATCGGCTATGGCGGCCTCATCAAGGCCTATCTGGCGCTGGAGGGCGATCTCAATACCGTGGCGGCCCTCACCGTCTATGAACAGGCAGAGACCCCCGGCCTGGGTGGCCGCATCACCGAGCCTGATTGGCAGGCCCAGTGGGAAGGCAAGCAGGTTGCCCAGGACGGTGCCGTGATTATCGAAGTGGTGCGCGGCGAGGCCACCGGCCCTCACGAGGTCGCCGGCATTTCGGGTGCCTCGGTCACCGGCTATGCCATCACCGACATGGTCCAGTTCTGGCTCGGCCCGGCCGGCTATGGCCGCTTCCTCGATCGCCTGCGGGCAGGAGAAACGCCATGATCAAGGGTCTGCGCACGCTTACCGATCCGCTCGTCGAGAACAATCCGGTCACCGTCCATATTCTGGGAATCTGCTCGGCCCTGGCCGTCACGACAGCGATGTCGACGGCCCTGACCATGTCGATCGCCCTGACCGTGGTACTCACCGTGGCCGCCGGCATTATCAGCCTGATCCGCACCCATATTCCCGGCGCCATCAGGCTGATTGTCCAGATCACCATCATTGCTGCCCTGGTCATCGTCGCCGATCAGCTGCTGCGTGCCTTTGCCTACGAGATGAGCCAGCGGCTGACCGTCTTCGTCTCGCTGATCGCCACCAATTGCATCGTGCTCGGCCGCACCGAGGCCTTTGCCCTGCATCATCCGCCCGGCCCCAGCATGCTCGATGCCCTGGGCAATGGTCTGGGCTATAGCGCCGTCTTGCTGATCGTTGCCTTCATCCGCGAACTGCTCGGCTCGGGCAGCCTGTTCGGCATCTACCTGCTGCCCCTGGTGGCCGACGGGGGCTGGTACCAGCCCCTGCGCCTGATGCTCCTGGCGCCCAGCGCCTTCATCATCCTGGGCCTGCTGATCTGGGCCATCCGCAGCCTGCATCCTCACCTGGCCGAGCCGCGCGAATTCACGCTGCGTCATGCCCCGCGGGAGACCCGGACATGATCGAGCTTTTCCAGCGATCGATCTTCGAGGAAAACCTGGCGCTCTCCTACTTTCTGGGCATGTGCACCTTCCTGGCGGTGTCGCGCCGCATCGAGACCGCCATTGGGGTAGGCCTGGCGCTGATCATCGTCCAGGCCATCAGCGTGCCGCTCAACAACCTGCTCTATACCCATGTCCTGGCTGGCGGCGCGCTGGCCTGGCTGGGCCTGCCCGATACCGATCTGGGCTTTCTGCGCCTGATCACTTTTATCGGTATCATTGCCGCCCTGGTGCAGGTGCTTGAAATGGTGCTGGACCGCTTCATGCCCGCCCTGCATCGCGCTTTGGGCATCTACCTGCCGCTGCTGACCGTCAATTGTGCCATTCTGGGGGGCAGTCTCTTCATGGTCGAGCGCCAGCTCGACCTGTCCGAAAGCCTAGTCTTTGGGCTGGGCACCGGCATCGGCTGGGCCCTGGCCATCGTCACCCTGGCGGCCATTCGCGAGCGCCTGCGCTACGCCAATGTCCCCAGGGGGCTCGAAGGGCTGGGCATTGCCTTCATTGTCGCCGGCTTGATGTCCATGGGCTTTTCCGCCTTTGTCGGCGTGCGGGTGCTGTGATGGAAATCCTTGTCGGCGCGACCGTCGCCATTCTCCTCGTCGTTGCCCTCGCCACCCTGCTGCTGCTGGCGCGCGCCGGGCTGCTGCCGTCACGTCCGGTGACGATCACCGTCAATGGCGACCGCCCGATCGCGACGCTGACCAATATGCGCCTGCTCGAGGCGCTCAACGGCAACGGCATTGCCGTGCCCTCCGCCTGCGCCGGCGCCGGCAGCTGCGGCCTGTGCCGGGTCCATGTCACCGGGGCAGGGGCGCCCCTGCCCACCGAGCTGGCTCTGCTGTCGCGCCAGGAAGTCAGGGACAATGTCCGGCTGGCCTGCCAGGTCACGGTGCGCAGCCCGCTTTCGGTCACCGTGCCCGAGGACATCCTCAATGTGACGCGCTTTGACTGCACGGTGGTCTCGAGCACCAGCCTGACGCCCCTGATCAAGGAAATCGTGCTGGCGCCGCCCCCGGGCCTCGATCTCGCCATACGCCCGGGCGGCTTTGTCCAGGTCACGGCACCGCCCTACCGGCTCGACTTTGCCGATATCGCCCTCGCGCCGCAGCACACCGATCATTGGCAGCGCCTGGGTCTGCGCCGGCTTGCCGTCCACAGCGGCGAACCGGTAACCCGGGCCTATTCCGTGGCCAACCGGCCGCAGGACCGGGGCAGGATCGTGCTCAATATCCGCCTGGCCGAACCGCCGCCGGCCCGGCCGGACGTCATGCCGGGCATTGTTTCCTCCTACCTGTTTGGCCTGGCCGCTGGTGACAGCGTCATGGTCTCGGGCCCCTATGGCCATTTCGGTGCCACCGAGACGGACCGGGAAATGATCTTTATCGGCGGTGGCGTCGGCATGGCACCGCTGCGCGCCATCATCTGCGACCAGCTCAAGGCCCGAAACACCAGCCGGACGATCAGCTTCTGGTATGGCGCCCGCAGCCGCAGCGAACTCTACTATGCCGACCAGTTCGAGGATCTGGCCCGCCGCCACGCCAATTTCCGCTTCGTGCCGGCGCTTTCCGAGCCGGGCCCGGCCGATGCCTGGACCGGCCAGACCGGCTTCATCCACGATGTTGTGCTGCGTGCCTATCTCAAGGATCATCCGGCCCCCGAGGATTGCGAATACTACCTCTGCGGCCCGCCCCTGATGATCGGCGCCGTCTATGCCATGCTCGATGCCTGCGGCGTCGAGCGCACATCCATCTTCAACGACGATTTCGGGAGCTAGCCATGTCTTTGACCCGCCGCCGTCTGCTCACCGGTGCGGCTGCCACGCTGCTCACCCCCATTCTGCCTGGCTTTGCCGATGAAATCCGCCTCTCTGGCCGCGCCTACGGCACGTCCTGGCAGGTCCGCTTGCCCCCGGCCGGCGACGTCAGCACCCTGGGGCAGGACCTCGCCGCCCGGCTCGAGCGGGTCGATGTATCCATGAGTCCCTTTCGTGCCGACAGCAGCATCAGCCGCTTCAACCGGGCCCCCGCCGGCTGGCACGCGGTCGATCCCGACCTGGCCTACGTCACCGCCGAGGCGCTGCGCATAGCCGCGCTCACCGGGGGCAGCTTCGATCCCAGTGTCGGCCCCGATGTCGGCCGCTACGGCTTTGGCCCGATCCGGGGCCGGCGCAGCGGCACTTTTGCCGATTTTGCCGTCCGCGGCACGGCCATCCATAAAAGCCGCGCCGACATGACGCTGGATCTGTGCGGCATTGCCAAGGGCTATGCGCTCGACCTGATGGCCGACGGCATCGCCGCGGCCGGTTTCTCCGCTTTCGTTGCCGAACTGGGCGGAGAGGTCATTGCCCGTGGCGCCAATCCCGCCGGCGCGCCCTGGCGTATCGGCATCAGCGATCCACTGGGTGGCCCGCTGCGCGCCGTGGTCGATACAAACGGCATGGCCCTTGCCACCTCCGGCGACGCCATCAATGCCTATGAGGTTGCCGACCGGCGCTATAGCCACATCATTGATCCGCAGACCGACCAGCCGCTGGACAACGCCGTGGCCTCGGTCTCGGTGTTTGCTCACAGCGCCATGACCGCTGACGCTCTGGCCACCGCGCTCATGGTCATGGGCAGCGGCCCCGGCCGGCGCTTTGCCGATGAGCAGGGCCTGGCCGCCCTCTATCTCGAGCGCGTGCCGGGCGGTCTGCGCGCTGCCGGCAGCCGCGCTTACGCACCGACTCGGAACGATGGCTTGCCCGTCACGATTTCGAAGCGCAGACCCTGGACCATGCCACCGGGCAGTGCGATTCCGTCGGTGTAGCGTTCAACCAACGAGATACTGAGGTCTGCGGGAAGTCCCGCCCGCTCCGCGCCCTTGACCATTATCGTGCCAACCATGTCGAACCATTCCACCGTGCCGTGGCGGATTTTTTGCGGTGTTTCCATTTCAGTTGCTCCTTCCATCTCTGGTCAATCACCACGCCGATCGCCCTCACTGAACCTCGAGAACGATCTTGCCTTGGATATGCCCCTGTGCGGCGCGCTCATGCGCCTGACGCGCTTCAGCGAGAGCAAAGACGCTGTCAATCACGACACGGATCGTGCCATTGCTGAGCAATCCGGAGAGTTCGGCCAGTTGCGCGCCACTGGAGCGAACCTGGGTTGTCGACACCGTGACACCGCGATTGTCGGCCTCTTCGCCGCCCACGGCACCCAGGCCAAAGATCGGAAACAAGGCGCCGCCCCGCTTTATCATGTGCAAGAAGCGGGTGGTGGTGGGACCGCCGATCGAGTCGATGACGAGGTCGACGTCGCTGATGATGTCCTCGGGAGCCGTCTTGGTATAATCGATGAAGTCATCGGCGCCGAGGTCGCGCAGGAGTGCTTCGTGCTTGCCCGAAGCAACCGCGATCACGCGTGCTCCCTGCCACTTGGCCAGCTGCACGGCAAAATGCCCGACGCCACCGGCTGCGCCATTGACTACGATCGTCCTGCCTTCCAGCGGCACGGGCTGATGTTGCGTGGGCTGCAGGGGATTGGGGACGTTGTGTCCCTGCGCAATCATGAACTGCCAGGCGGTCAACAGCGCCATCGGTGCAGCCGCCGCGTGAAGGTGATCGATGCCAGACGGCTTGAGCGCCAGTTCCGAAGCCGGCACGCTGACATATTGGGCATAGGCATTGCTGTTTCCGGCGGGGAAGCGAACCATCGAATAGACCGCATCGCCGATCGAGAAGCCCCGGACGTCGTCGCCCACCGCCACGACTTCGCCTGAGATGTCGGTTCCCACGATGATGGGAAAGGGCAGCTGCGGCCGCCATTCCGGGGGCAACATTTTGTAGCCCTCGCGAAGGTACCAGTCAGGCGGATTGAGGCCCACCGCATGGGTGCGGACCAGGACCTCATCAGGCCCTGTTACAGGGCGTGGGGCGTCTTCGTATACCAACACCTCGGGGCCGCCAAATGCATGCAGCCGGATGGCCTTCATTGTATCGCTCACCAATTTCTCCTGCGGGTCAATGTGCTCTGGCCGGGATATAGTCGGTATCCGCGAGGTTGATAATCAGGGGAAAATTCGCTTTACTCGTGCCATGAAGGAACAAATGGTACTTGAGCGCCTGACCGGACTGATTGCATTCGCCCGTGCCGGTTCGCTGGGCAGCTTCACCGCTGCGGCCAAATCGCTATCGATCTCGCCCTCAGCGGTCAGCAAGAGCGTCCAGCGGCTCGAGGGACAGCTGCAGCTTTCGCTCTTCACCCGGACGACCCGGTCGCTGACGCTGACGCCGGAGGGGCGTGAATTGCACAAGCGTGCGCTCAGTTTGCTGCGCGAGGCAGAGGAGATTGAACAGGCGGCGATCGCCACACGCTCGGAACCGTCAGGCTCCTTGCGCATCGCCGCTTCGCTGCCGATCGGTGTGCACGTGATCGCGCCAGCCCTGCCGGCGTTCCGCAGGCGCTATCCCAGGGTCACGGTCGATCTGCGGCTGAGCGACCAGTTCATTGACCTCATCGACGAAGGGATCGACATCGCCGTCAGGATCGGCGAACTGGCGGACTCCCGGCTGATGTCGCGCCGGCTGGGACCGCATCGGCTGTGTTGCTTTGCCTCGCCGGACTATCTGGCGCGACGGGGCACGCCGATGCACCCTGACGAACTGGCAGCGCACGATACCGTCAACCTTCGCTACCAGAGCACGGGCCAGATGCTGCGGTGGCCCTTCAATATTGATGGCCGAGTGATCGAGATCGTGCCGCCGTCGGGAGTCGTGGTGGATGTGAGCGACGCTGTGGTGGCGACGCTGGCAGCCGGTGGCGGCATCGGCATCAGCAGTGCCTTTATTGCTGAGCCCCATGTCGCTCGTGGTGCACTGGTGCCGGTCCTGTCCGAGTTCGGTGTCGTCCGAAACAATATCACCGCAATCTGGCCGGAAAGCCGCCGCGCCAACCCGACGGTGAGCGCCTTCCTCGACGTGCTCCAGGAGATATTCCGGTGAGTGGCGTGGCCGCGCCTTTGTCGGGCACGGCG
>CAXBKI010000136.1:0-7089 GCA_963975955.1 uncultured Devosia sp. | reverse complement strand
CGGACCAGGATCTGTCGGTGCTGACGTCAACCGGCACGACAACGCTGGTCACGAGCGGCGAAAATGTCGGCCTGAACAGCGTCAAATTTGTTGATATCGGGCTGCAATACGACCTGATCCTTATCGGCGGGAACCTCTACGACGCCAATGTGATCGTGCAGACCAATATCCTGTACGACAACGACACGATCCGCTCGCTTAGCGGCGAACAGGATGGTTCCGGAACACTCAATACCAGCGGCAATCTGCTGTGGAACCAGGCCTCGATCCACAATGTAGGCCCGGCACAGTATCAAAGCGAGCTGCCCGATCACTTTGAAGCAGCCATGGATGGCCTTGACGACGGCGACCTGCGCATGCCGACCGGTTTTGCTACGGACGGCCTGTTCGAGGGCACCAACATGCTCAAGGTCCTTTACATTGCTGGAGACGTCTACGACCTCCGCTACGTCGAACAGACCAACATTCTCGGAGATGCAGATTTTGTCGCCACTCAGCAGGCCAGCCTGCTTGCAGACCATCCGCAAACGGAATGGGATATCAGCACCGGTTCCAATGCGCTGGTAAACGTCGCGGCTATCAAGGATTTCGATGGCACAGGCGACACGAGCTATGCGGGCGGCACGGTCTATTCGGATGCCATTCTGATCCAAGCCGACATTCTGGCCACCAATGACAGTGCTTCCCCTGGCGATTCACTGGTTACCGAGGTCGTTGCTTTCCTCGATGTCGACGTAGATCTCGGCATCGGCGCTACCTACGCGGACGATGCCGGCATTGCACAACTTTCAAACGATGGGCCACCAGTGGACGTGATGCAATCGGTATTGGCGTAGGTTTGGGGGAGCAGTGATGAGTGTTGAAACATCTACCAGCGGTGGAGACATCCGCCCCCTCTGGGACAGGCGCGACCGCAACACGAACCGTACGGCGCAACTGGACCGGCTGATGCTGGAAATCAGCTCGGCGGCCGAAGCACTCGATATCCTTGCTGAGGAAACCCTGGAGGAGGATCAGGATCTTGCCGCGGCTGATACAGGCGCCATAAACGGGGCATCCCAAGCTACGGGAACCTTGCCGGAGGACCGGGCGGCAATGCGCGCTGTAGAGCGGCCTGCCGCCGCAACAGGGACCAGCGCACGTCCGACGGATCACGCGCCAGACCAAACCGAAAACGCCGATGACCAAAAAGTTTCCACTGCGCCAACGGAATCAAGGGCTTCAGAAGCCGAGCCGGAACCCGAAGCGAAATCCGCCCCCCACACGGGACCAATAGCCGACCTTGAGCAAAAGCCCGAGGTCGAGGCGCGCGCGGTCGAACTGAAAGAAGCGGAGCGTCCGCTTCGGCCTTCTGCCCCGCCCATCATCGACGCGGAACGGGGGCCGCTGAAATCGGTCGAGCGCCCCAGGCAGCAAGGCGGGGACGGCGGTGGCCGTGGGAACAAGAGCAGCGGCGGTGGCGGCGGGAGCGGCTTTCACAAGCGCATCGCCACGCCCGACTTCGCCCAAAGCTTTCAAAATGGCCTGGATGTGGTCAGGACCAATCTGGCCATCGTTATGGCCTTCACTGTCTTCATCAATATTCTGGTGCTAGCGATCCCGCTCTATCTGTTTCAGATTTCGGACCGCGTCCTCACCAGCCGGTCGCTCGACACCCTGGTGATGCTGACGGCAGTGGTGGTTGGCGCCGTGCTAATGCAGGCCATCCTCGACGCCGTGCGTCGTTTCATTCTCATGCGCACTGCGGTTGAAGTCGCTGTCCAGCTGGGTTCGCCCATTCTGAGCGCGGCGGCGCGGGCATCCCTCCATGGCAATGGCCGGGACTACCAGGTGCTCGGCGACCTGCAGCAACTGCGCTCATTCATCGTTTCGGGCACGCTGCTGGCCATTCTGGATGCACCAATGGCACCGCTTTTCGTGCTGGCCGTCTTTCTCGTGCATCCGCAACTCGGGTACATCGTGGTGGTTGCCTCGTTGGCACTTCTGATCGTGACGATGATCAACCAGCGCCTGACCGCCAAGCCCTTCGCGGAAGCAAATGGTCTTTTGAGCCGCGCCACGCTGCACCTCGATTCCATGTCGCGCAATTCCCAGATCATCAACGCCCTCGCGATGATCCCCGAGGCCGTGCGCATCTGGGGGCGTGATACCGCCGGTTCACTGCGTGCCCAGGTCATCGCGCAGGACCGAAACATCGTCATGTCCAGCGTATCCAAGGGTGTCCGCCTCTTGACCCAGGTCAGCATGCTGGGGTGGGGAGCCTTCCTGGCTATCGAGGGCCAGATCACCGGCGGCATGGTTATAGCGGCCTCCATCATTGCCGCGCGTGCTCTGTCTCCCATTGAAGCAACAATTGAAGGCTGGTCCGGATTCACCCAGTTTCGCGCCTCGTTTGCGCGGATAAAGGGGTTGTTGCACTCCTCCCCGTTCAACTTCGAGCGGCTTATGTTGCCTGACCCCAAGGGGCGCCTCGATGTCGAGCGCATCCTTTTTGTCCCCCCGCCCAACAAGAAAGTGCTGCTCAACGGCATATCCTTCTCTCTCATGCCGGGCGAGTCGCTGGCCGTCATCGGTAATTCGGGTGCTGGCAAAACGACGTTGGGCAAGATGCTGGTGGGATCCATCCTGCCGACATCAGGCTCCGTCCGGCTGGACCTGATGGATCTTCGCAACTGGGACCAGCGCCAGTTTGGCGAGAGTATCGGCTACCTGCCCCAGGATGTTCAGCTTTTCCCAGGCACCATCAAGGCCAATATTGCCCGCATGCGCGAGGACGCGAGTGACCAGGCCATCTTCGACGCAGCTGTGCTGGCCGATGTGCATGAGCTCATTGCCGGCTTTGCGCAGGGCTACGAAACCTATGTGGCTGCAGACGGCGCGCCGCTCTCGGGTGGCCAGAAACAGCGTATCGCCTTGGCGCGGGCGTTTTTTGGCGATCCCAAGCTCGTAGTCCTGGATGAACCGAATTCCAATCTGGACGCGTTGGGCGAGACGGCGCTGGCCAAAGCCCTTCTGCATGCCCGCAAGCAGAAGATAACAGTGGTTACCATCACCCAGAGGCCTGCCCTGCTTAACGTCGTCGACAAGATACTGGTTCTGAACAATGGGTCGGTATCCATGTTCGGCTCCCGTACTGAAGTGCTCGCCGCACTCACCGGCAAGAAGGGCGCCGACACCGGCATCGCTTCGCCGGAACCGTCCAAGGAGAGTTAGCTAATGGCCCAGGCCGGCGAACTGCAGAACCTCGAATGGTATTCCGGCGTGCCGCGCTCCATCGGGCGGCAGACAATATTTGGCTTCGTGCTGGTCGCCGCAACCTTTGGCGGCTTCGGTACCTGGGCCGCGACCGCCCCCCTCTCGGCCGCCGTCATAGCGCAGGGCAGCTTCGTCGCCACCGGCGAAAACAAGATCGTCCAGCATTTCGAAGGCGGCATCATCAAGGAGCTCCTTGTGCACGAAGGCGATCTAGTCACAGCTGGCCAGACCTTGCTATTGCTCGACGAGACGGCGGCCCACGCCCATGCCCAGCAATTGCAGCTTCGACTTGTCCGGCTCGAGACGATCTGGGCCCGCCTCAATGCCGAAGCAAACGGGATGGACGAGTACGAACCGCCATCCGACGTCCTGGCTCAGCTCGACAATCCCGAAATCGTCTCGATCCTGGCCAGCCAACGCAAGAATTTCGAGGCAGCACGGGACAAACTGCGCAACGAAACCGAATTGATGCAGCAGAACGGCGCGGCGCTTGAATTCCGGGTCGCCGGACGGCAATCCCAGATTGCATCCATGGAGGAGCAGTTAGCGCTGCTGCGCGAGGATTATCGGGCGATGGTCGATCTGCAGGCCAAGGGGATTGCCTCGCTGTCGTCAGTCCGCACCATCTCCCGGTCGGTCGCTGACGCAGAGGGAGACATTGCCCGGCTCCGTTCGGAAGTGCAGGAGGCCCAGGCGCAGATCGAAAAATATCGTCGCGAAATCATCCAGGCAACCGACGCCGTTCGCCAGGCCGCCCTCGATGAGATGCAATCTGTGGAGGCCGAACTCGATGCCCTGCGCGAACAGACGCAGCAGGCCAACAACGTGCTGGCACGCACGACGATCAGCGCTCCGGTGGCCGGCATTATCGTGCGCATGTACTACCACACTACCGGCGGCGTCATCGAAAGCGGCAAGGCGATATTCGAAATCCTGCCCGCTGACGTGCCTCTGATCGTGGAAGCCAAGGTGCCGCGCATGCAGATCGACGAGGTCCACAAGGGTGAAAGCGCCACCGTGCGCCTGACCGCTCTTAACCAGCGCACAACCCCCGTGCTCGAAGGCAATGTGATCTACGTGTCTGCCGATACCATTGCTGACAACACCAGTGCGAGCCGGGACATCTATCTCGCCCGGGTCAGTATTTCACCAGAGCAGCTGGCAAGGGTCGAAGGCTTTTCTCCGACACCCGGCATGCCCGTCGAAGTGCTTGTGCAGACACGGGCGCGAACCTTTCTCGAGTATCTGGTGAAGCCTGTTGCCGACAGCATGTCCCGCGCCTTCCGCGAACGCTAGACAATGCCTCGGCCTCAGACGGATAGCCCGTTTGCACCGGCGGCACTACACCCGGTTCATGCACTTGATCCCGATGCGTCCTGCGTCCAGATTGTAAGCTGCCATGTGCTCGCCATCAGCGCGCATCCGCGCCTCCCCGATCGTCGGGTGGCGCTTGTCTCAGTGCATCTCACCGAAACCTTCGGCGGCTTCAAGGCCGAGCACAATCTACAATTGCGGCTGCACGTGATCGCAACGCCAGACGTCACCATCGAGCTTCTTCATCGCCTCGTACTGGAAACGGCTGCCAGGGTCCTCGCGCGACTCAAAAAAGATATGCAGGCCGGCCCGGCAACCGTCTGACCCATTGCCGGGCAACTATTCAAATCGCGAAACGGCGTACGGCGTCGGATCGACGAAGGGCGTGGCACCCGTCATCAGCTCTGCCAGCAGGCGACCGGTGGCGGGACCCAGCGTGAGACCGTGGTGGGCATGGCCCAGTGCGAGCCAAAGCCCTGGACGACCTTCCGGACCGATGATTGGCTTCATGTCGGGTGTACAGGGGCGCGCGCCCATCCAAGGCGCGGGATCGAGACGCTCACCAAGCGGATAGGATTCGCGAGCCAGCCGTTCGGCATCATCGAGCTGTGCCGGGTTCGCTGGCGCATCGAGCAAGGCAAATTCAGCCCCCGTTGTCAGACGAATGCCGCGGTGCATTGGCGCCAGCAGGAAACCGGCCTCGTCATAGATCGGCATGGAAATGCCAGCATTGTCCCGCTCTGCGTAGTGCATGTGATAGCCGCGCTTGACGCCGAGCGGCAATCGCCGCCCCATCCTGCGCAGCATCTTGTCTGACCACGGCCCAAGTGCGACCACGACATCGCGCGCCGCCACTGCGCCTTGGTCCGTGTCGACTTCCCAGCCACCGCTCAATTGCCGAAGTGTGTCCGCATTACCAACGAAAACGCATCCCCCCAGTCTTTCGAACAGCCCGAGATAGGCCTGGGTCAGAGCGAGGGGGTCACGGACAGTCCAGGGTTGTGTCCAGTGAATACCACCAGCCAGGGTGGCGGAAATGCCGGGCTCGCGCCGTCGCAGTGCATCGACGTCGAGCACCTCGTGTTGCAGGTCGAACCGTGCGTAGGCCTCGGCCTCCGACTGGGCCGCGCGAAAACTCGACTGGCTGCGATAGACTTCCATCCAGCCGGCCTTGCCAATGAGACCGGATACCCCTGCTTCCTCGATGAGGGGCGCATGTTCGCTGACAGCGTGCGCGATGAACCTGGAATAATCCTCCACGATCGCACGATAGGAGACAGGGCGTGAATGCCACCAGTATTGCAGCAGAAAATTGGAGAGCCGCGGCAAGGCGCGCCACTGGAAACGCACGGAGATGCTCTGGTTACGGGCAACTGCCATCAGCGAGGCCAGATCCTGAGGAAACAGGTGTGGCGCAACGCCTTCGCGCTGGATCAATCCGGCATTGCCGAACGAGGTTTCCAGACCCGGCGCGCGCCGGTCCACCAGCGCTACCGAGCGCCCCCGTTTGGCCAGATGGAGGGCGACGCAGACGCCGACGATGCCCGCCCCCAGCACAATGACGTCAACTTTCATCAAAACATCTCGCTCATGGATTCACACAACAGTGGAGCACGAGGGATTGCGCGCCAGGCTATCGTCACCGACTATCGGCGAAGCCCGAGCATGGGTAAAGCTGTTGATTTGCAACAACATGATCAATGGCAACGGTCGAAGCGTAATGCAGCTATGGTCTGTCTTGCGGCCGGGGGACATTGCTCCCCTGCCATAGCAACGACAAAAGAAGAGGTGACCGGAATGTCCCAAGACACCGCTTCCCTATCTGGAGCGCAATGTCGCTGCGCCGTCCAGGCAGCGGGCGGCATGCTCGGCCCCGCTGCGTTCAATATCGGCGCTGGACGCATGGTTGAGCCGCTGGCCGTGGCGCCATGGGCCGATGACCTGCCTGAGCGGCTGTCAACCATCGCGCCGATCCTGCGCGGCCTGCGCGGCGAGTGGCCCTGCGTGCCCTTCGGCGTGCCGACTCCGCCCGAGCACTTACCCACGGACTGGCACCCGCAGAATCCCCCCTCGCCCGCGGCATGGAATGTGGATGCGCACGGCTACAGCAGCCATCACGACTGGCAGTTCGACGCTATTACGGACGATTCAGCCGCACTGAGCATCGCCTATCCCGACGATCACCCCATCGCGGGCCTACGCCGCACCATCAAGATTGCCGATGCTGCCGCGCGTATCGATGTCGAACTTGAAGTGATGCCCCGGCGCGACTGCAGCCTCCCCATCGGGCTGCATCCGGTGCTGAACCTGCCTCAGCGCGCGCACACCGTGCGCCTGGGCTTTGCCGACGGCGCGCGCGCCTGGACTTTCCCCCTTCCAGTAGAACCGGGCCGGTCGGCGCTCGGGCCGGACCAGCGAGACTGCGCGCCCGACGCAATCCTCGATGCCCGCGGCCAGCCCTGCGATCTGCGCCAGGCGCTGCCTTTTGCCCGCGCCAGCGAGGATCTGGTGCTGCTGACC
>CAXBKI010000135.1:0-7108 GCA_963975955.1 uncultured Devosia sp. | reverse complement strand
CGCACGCCAAATCTTGCTCCAGCAGCGCGCTACATCATATCAAGCTTTCTTTATATCCGCCTTGACCGGTTGGCTCATGGGTGTCACAAACCCCATAGAAATGCTCGTTTTGAGCGCTTTTGAGCAAAATCAGGGGATGTTGCGTGGTCCGATCATCTTTTCTATTCACTTCGGAATCCGTGTCCGAAGGCCATCCGGACAAGGTTTGCGACCGGATCAGCGATGAAATCGTCGACCTGGTGTTCCGCGAGGCCAAGAAGGTGGGCATGGACCCGGCGCAGGTGCGTATCGCCTGCGAGACGCTGGCCACCACCAATCGCGTGATCATCGCCGGTGAAGTGCGGGTCCCCGAAACGCTGCTCAAGAAGGACAAGGAAGGCAAGATCGTCCTTGATGCCGCCGGCAACCCGGTGGTCAATCCCTCCAAGTTCAAGTCGACGGCACGCAAGGCCATTCGCGCGATCGGCTATGAGCAGTCGGGTTTTCACTGGAAGACCGCCCGCATCGACGTGCTGCTGCATGGCCAGTCGGCCGACATCGCCCAGGGCGAGTCCGGCAACAAGGATGAGGGCGCTGGCGACCAGGGCATCATGTTCGGCTACGCCTCGCGCGAAACGCCCGAGCTGATGCCGGCGCCGGTCTATTACGCGCACAAGATTCTCGAAGTGCTGACCCAGGCGCGCAAGGAGGGCAGCGGCCCGGCCAAGGCGCTGGGCCCCGATGCCAAGAGCCAGGTCACCGTGCGCTACGAGAATGGCAAGCCGGTCGCCGTGACCCAGATCGTGCTGTCGACCCAGCATCTGGACGCAACACTGACATCGGCCGATGTGCGCAAGATCGTGGAGCCCTATATCAGGCAGGCCCTGCCCGAGGGCTGGATTTCGGACCAGACCGTCTGGCACATCAATCCCACCGGCAAGTTTGTCGTGGGTGGGCCCGATGGCGATGCCGGTCTGACCGGTCGCAAGATCATCGTGGACACCTATGGTGGGGCGGCACCGCATGGCGGCGGCGCTTTTTCGGGCAAGGATCCCACCAAGGTGGACCGGTCGGCAGCCTATGCCGCGCGCTACCTGGCCAAGAACGTTGTCGCCGCCGGCATGGCCGAGCGCGCCACGATCCAGCTCAGCTACGCCATCGGCGTGGCGCAGCCGCTCTCGATCAATGTCAATCTGCCCGATACCGGCACGGTCGATGAGGAAGTGGTCGAAGCCGCCCTGGCCAAGGTGATGGACCTGACCCCGCGCGGCATCCGTACCCATCTCGATCTCAACAAGCCCATCTATGCAAAGACTTCCGCCTATGGCCATTTCGGCCGCAAGTCAGGCCGTGACGGCAGCTTCTCCTGGGAAAAGACCGATCTGGTCAGTGCCCTCAAGGCAGCCGTAAAGTAGTCTGATGGCGCACGAGCTGCCCAAGACGCGCGACGGCGCACCCCGCGCGTTTTTTGGCCGCCGCTCGGGCAAGAAACTGCATGGCGGGCAGCAGGCGGTATTTGACGCCGCCCTGCCCGATCTCGAGATCAAGCTGGCGGGTCGGCTCGACCCGCGCAGCCTGTTTCCCGATGCCGAGCGGATCATCGTTGAAATCGGCTATGGCGGGGGCGAGCATCTGGCGCTCGAGGCCGCCAACCATCCGCACACCGGCTATATCGGCTGCGAAGTGTTCACCGGCGGCATCGGCAAGATGGTGCAGACCATCGCCGCCGAAGGGCTGGAGAACATTCGCCTGTTCACCGATGATGCGCTCAAGCTGCTCACGGCCCTGCCCGATGCCAGCCTGGATGAGGTCTATCTGCTTTATCCGGATCCCTGGCCCAAGACGCGCCACCACAAGCGCCGCTTTGTCTCGCCGACAACGCTGGCCGAGCTGGCGCGCGTGATCCGTCCGGGCGGGGTATTTCATTTCGCCAGCGATATCGAAGACTACGCCAACTGGACACTGGCTCACATCGTGCGAACGCCCAGCTTCGCCTTTGCGCCGGGCAAACCCGGCGACTGGCACCAGCCCTATCCGGGCTGGCAGGCGACCCGCTATGAACAGAAGGCCCGGCGCGAGGGCCGCATGATCAGCTTCTACCTCAGTTTTTTGCGCACCCACGCAAATGTGCATGGCTGACATGGCGGTTTTTTAATTCTTCGAGACTGGAATGGGCGCCTGCAGGCCCCATATGCGGAGCTTGATCTTCAGCTACCGAGGCGTCCCATGTCCCTATCCGAGAGCTTTCAGCCCGATGACGACGTGCTGGTGGTCCGACCGGGGAAGTGGTCGCTGGTCGTGGTTTCCCTGCTGCGGGTGCAGACGCTTCGCTTCAGCGAGCTCAAGCGCAATGCGGGTGGGATTTCACAGAAAATGCTCACCACCACGCTGCGTGAACTCGAGCGCGACGGGTTTGTGACGCGCACGATCTTTGCCACCATTCCGCCGCGCGTGGACTATGAACTGACCCCGCTCGGGCGGGAACTGCTCGTCATCGCCGATAGCTGGCGGGTATTTGCCGCACGCAATCGCGAGCAGGTGGAACTCTCGCGGCGGCAGTTCGATGCGTCGGGCGGAGAGCCGGTCATCCGGCTCATCCGGTCCGCGTAGCGATACGGGCGCCATCGGACAATGCCGGCGGCGCCGTGTTCGGCCAGTTACTCGGTCACGGGACCAAGCGTGTTGGCGTCAAAGTACTGCATGACCTGGCTGCCATCGGCCTGGGTGACATAAGCGCGGACCAGCGTGCCCCAGTCTTCGACCGAAGTGGCATTGACGCCCTGGGCCTGCAGGTCGGCAAGGATGGCGTCCGAGTTGTCATCAAGGATGTCATAGCTGTCGCCCGAAGCATTGGTATCGGCGAAAGCGGGAGCGGCAGCGCCAAGCAGGGTTGCGGCAGTCAGAATTGCGATTACTGTGTTCTTGATCATTTCGAGTGTTCCTTTCGTTTGAACAACCTGGAAATGATCATGATCGGTGGCGACCTCAAGAGACGATTTAGCGGCTTGGGGGGCTTGAACTATCGCCCGGCGTCTCCAGAGTTTTGCTAATGAAATCAAGGCATTCGACTGTGCCCCAGTATCTTTTGTGTAACTGTGTATCGGTTTTGTGACGCGCCGGCCCGCCTGGGGTTTTGCGCCCTGAGCGGACCCAACCGGACGTCCGAACAATCGATTTTGCGGTGACGCGGCGGCTCGGGAAGGGGCCCGATCGCGCCCACCGACCCGCCGGAAAAAAATCGAAAAAATTTCGATTTTTCTTCGCCCCGCCCCTTCAAGGGCCTCCTGATCGACCTTTCCAGGTGCACACGGCCGTCGATTTTGCGCTCAATTGGGCCCCTGGCAGGCCCGTCTGCGGGCGCAGGGGCGCCGTCAGGGCCGCTGCCCATGCCGGCGCACCCTTGCGGCATTGCGGT
Source organism: uncultured Devosia sp. (assembly GCA_963975955.1). GTDB lineage: Bacteria > Pseudomonadota > Alphaproteobacteria > Rhizobiales > Devosiaceae > Devosia. The sequence continues at coordinate 3,714 of CAXBKI010000135.1, read as the reverse complement.
TTCGGCGCTATAGAGGAGCCAACATCTCGGCAAGTTTGCAGAGTGGGCGCCTCCCGGCCCCGCTCTTTTTTATTATCCGAAGGGACCGATGAGCTTCGATCTCACTGCCAAGCGCTATATCAAGGAAACGGGCATGGAAGCCCGGGTTTCCGCTATTGTCGAACCTGTGGCCAACAGCCTGGGCTTTGCCCTGGTGCGGGTGCGCATCACCCAGGAAAACGGCATGACCGTGCAGATCATGGCCGAGGACGAGAATGGTCGCTTCACCATCGTCAACTGCGAGACGCTGAGCAAGGACATCTCGCCCGTGCTGGACGTGGAAGATCCGATCGACCGCGAATATCATCTGGAAGTCAGCTCGCCGGGCATCGACCGCCCGCTGGTGCGCCAGCGCGACTTTGCCGCCCATATCGGCCATGAGGCCAAGATCGAACTGGCCGACATGCTCAATGGCCGCAAGCGCTTCCGGGGCTTCATCAAGGCCGTGGACGAGACGACGGTGACCATCACCCTGCCCGACGCGCCGACCGGTACCGATCCGGATTATCAGCTGCCGCTGGCCTCGCTGAGCGAAGCCAAGCTGGTGATGACCGACGCCCTGATGGAAAAGGCCCGGCTCGATCAGGAATCCCATCCCCTGGACGACGACGAGACCGAGACGGTCGAAGTCGCCGACACTGAAGACGACACTATCTCTGAGGAGACACATTAAATGGCTGTGAGCGCGAACCGCCTTGAGCTCCTGCAGATCGCAGACGCTGTTGCCCGCGAAAAGTCGATCGACCGCATGGTCGTCATCGAAGCGATGCAGGACGCCATGGAAAAGGCCGCCAAGGGCCGTTACGGCGCCGAGACCGAGATCAAGGTCGAGATCAATCCCCGTTCGGGCGAAACCCGCATGTGGCGCCTGCTCGAAATCGTCGAGACCGTCGAAGAGAACAGCCGCCAGGTCGATCTCAAGCACGCCCAGCTCAAATCGCCCGAAGCCAAGATCGGCGATTTTCTGACCGAGCCGCTGCCGCCGATGGAATTTGGCCGCATCGCGGCCCAGTCGGCCAAGCAGGTCATCGTGCAGAAGGTGCGCGATGCCGAGCGCGAGCGCATGTATGACGAATACATCAATCGCATTGGCGAGATCGTCAACGGTTCGGTCAAGCGCGTCGAATATGGCAATGTGATTGTCGACCTGGGTCGTGGCGAAGCCATTATCCGGCGCGACGAACTGATCCCGCGCGAGATGTTCCGCTATGGCGACCGCGTGCGCGCCTATGTCTATGACGTGCGCCGCGAACAGCGCGGCCCGCAGATTTTCCTGTCGCGCACCCATCCCCAGTTCATGGCCAAGCTGTTCATGCAGGAAGTGCCGGAAATCTATGATGGCGTGATCACGATCCGCTCGATTGCCCGTGATCCGGGCAGCCGCGCCAAGATCGCCGTGACCTCCTCGGATTCCTCGATCGATCCTGTGGGTGCCTGCGTTGGTATGCGCGGCAGCCGCGTGCAGGCCGTGGTCGGCGAACTGCAGGGCGAAAAGATCGACATCATTCCCTGGACCGATTCGATTGCCGACCTGGTGGTTTCGGCGCTGCAGCCGGCCGATGTGGCCAAGGTGGTGCTGGACGAACAGGCCGAGCGCATCGAAGTCGTGGTGCCCGACGAGCAGCTGAGCCTGGCCATTGGCCGTCGTGGCCAGAATGTGCGCCTGGCCAGCCAGCTGATCGGCTGGGATATCGACATCCTGACCGAGCAGGAAGAAAGCGAACGCCGGCAGAAGGAATTCACCGAGCGCTCCACCCTGTTCATGGAAGCGCTGGACGTTGACGAGATGGTGGCCCAGCTGCTGGCGTCCGAGGGGTTCTCCTCGGTCGAGGAGCTGGCCTATATCGAGAGCAATGAAATTGCCTCCATCGACGGTTTTGACGAAGAAACCGCCGGCGAGATCCAGAACCGGGCAACCGAGTACCTGGCCGCGATCGATCGGGCCCATGACGAAGAGCGCAAGGCGCTTGGCGTGGACGACGAGCTCTACGAGATCGCCGGCCTCACTGCTGCCATGCTGGTGGCGTTGGGTAAGGAAGAGATCAAGACGGTGGAAGACTTCGCCGGCTGCGCTGCGGACGATCTGATCGGCTGGAGCGAACGCAAGGATGGCGAGACCAAGCGCTTCGAGGGGACCTTCAAGGATTTCCCCGTGAGCCGCGAAGAAGCCGAAGACATGATCATGCAGGCGCGAATCAAGGCCGGCTGGATTGCCGCCGACGAGGCGCCGCCGACTGATGATGATGCCTCGGGTGACACTGCAGCCGACGAGGTTTCGGCCTAGCGGCCGAAGCCGAGCGAGGGTACCAGAGATGGCCCGGCGCGCAGAAACGACCAGGATGTGTGCTCTGACGCGGGTCGAAAAACCCGTGGCGGAGCTCATCCGCTTTGTACTTGGGCCCGATGGTGTGCTAGTACCCGACACGGAAGCCAAGGCCGAAGGGCGTGGCGTCTGGATCAGCCTCAACCGCAGCCTGGTGGCAGAGGCCGTCAAGAAGAAGATTTTCGCGCGAAGCCTCAAGAGCGAGGTGACGCTGCCCGAAGATCTGCCGGGGCTGACCCAGTTGCGGCTGCAGCAGCGCTATCTCAATGCGCTGGGCATGGCGCGCAAGGCCGGACAGCTCACCTTTGGCGCAACCAAGGTGCGCGGTCTGATCGCCACGGGCAGCCTGATCGCGCTGATTACGGCAACCGACGCGGCCGAGGACGGTCGCAGCAAGATGGTGGGACCGCTCAAGGCGCTCCACTATGCTGCTGAAGAAGAAGATATTACCGGGTTCGACGTGCCCCATTTCGAATTGCTCGACTCAGAGCAAATGGGTTTGGCACTCGGGATGGAAAATGTGATACATGCTGCCCTCACAAGAGGGGCTGCAGCCCAAGCGGCAGTAGAAAAAGCCAGAAGACTGGCGCTTTATACTGCCAAACCGACGGAAACGGACACCGGCCGCCCAGCGGTTGACGGTGACCTTTTGCCCGAGGAACAGGACGAAAGACGCGAGATACATGGCTGAAAACGACGACAAGCGCACCGACGACAATGGCGCGAAGAAGACGCTGACACTCAAGGGCGGCCCAGGCCTGGGCAATCGTCCGGGCGTGTCGCGCGGTCCTTCCCGCTCGACGGTGGTCGTCGAGAAGCGCACCCGACTGGTCCCCAAGCCCAATGTGCCGAGCGGCGCGCCGCAGCGCCCGCAATCGAGCGCATCCAATCAGGGTCGCCCGGCTGCCGGTCGCCCGGGTCAGCAGACCCGTGCGCCACTCGGACTGTCCGCGGCTGAAGCCGAGGCCCGCCGTCAGGCGCTGGCCCTGGCTGGTGCCCGCCAGGCAGAAGACAAGGAACGCTTCGCGGCCGAAGAGGCTCGCCGCATGGAAGACGACGCGCGCCGTCGTCAGATCCGTGAGGAGGCCGCCCGCGCCGAAGAAGAACGGCAGGCCGCCGAAGCGGCCCAGCATGCAACCGCGCCAAGCGCCGCAGCGCCGCAGGCTGCGCCGGCGGCTCCAGCCGAGTCCGCCACACCGGCATCGCAGCGCAATGCCGGCCCGTCCAGCGTGCGCGTTGTCGCCGGCCGTCCCGGCCAGCCACCGCGGCCACCACGGGCCGAACGCCCCAGCAATGCCCGCCCGGAAAGCGAGCGCGGGGCCAATGCCTATATCAAGACCGGCGCTGCCGCC
>CAXBKI010000134.1:0-7131 GCA_963975955.1 uncultured Devosia sp. | reverse complement strand
GTGACCGGGGCCTTGGCATTGAGGTCGATCGAGACGATGGTCTCGCCCAGCACGGCGACCAGTTCGTCATGGACGATCTTGACGACCTGCTGGCCGGGGGTGACCGAGCGGGTCACCTCGGCGCCGACGGCGCGGTCCTTGACCTGTTCGACAAAGGCGCGGACGACTTCGAGAGACACATCGGCTTCGATCAGCGCGCGGCGGATTTCGCGCAGCGCTGCATCGACATCGTCAGCGCTCAGTGCGCCGCGACCACGGAGTCCATCAAAGATTTTGCCAAGCCGGTCAGAAAGGCTTTCGAACATGTTTTTGTCCTTTTTGCTTGCGGGTGACAGCGCCGGTCCCGCAAGCGATATGGTATCCATCAGTCCAAACGCCAAGCACACCCACGGGCGCAACGCGCTGGTGGATGGTGGCCTCCGGGATCGTGGATACCCGCAAGGGGTCCCGGTCGGCTGGTCAGGAGCAAAGCCTGATGAATGGGGAGGCTGTAAGTCAAAGCCGCCGGCGAGTCAAGGAATTGACGCTAGAGGCTGCGCCCGCTCAGCTTCATGGCCAGACTGCGCAGGCGTGTGGGCAGTCTGAGCACCGCCGCCTTGAACAGCGGCCGCAACGCCCGGTCCCACAGGGTCAGCACCAAAAGGCCGCGGCGGGTGATGGGCAGGGCGTAGTCGCTGACGCTGACCACCTCGGTGGCCCAGGTGAGCTTATAGGGCATGACCGGCACCATCAGATCGGCGCCGCGCAGACCGCGATCGGCACAGGCATGGATCACCTCGCCCAGATGCAGCCGGCCCGGGCTTTCGTCGGAATTGGAAAAGTCACGGCTGGCAACAAAGGCATAGTAGCGGCCATTGTGAACAAAGCCCCACTGCTCGGCAATGGCAGCGCCCTTGTGGTGCAGCGACATGGCCAGCACGGGCAGGTCATCGCGGGTCGCCAGGGATCGGCAGAAATCGGTGAAGGTGGTGTCGCGGAAGGCCCGCGAGGTCAGCCCCTGATCCCTGAGGCGCTCGGCCCGGCCGCTCAGCGTGCGGTTGATGACGCCCAGCATGTCAGTCCCGGTCGTGGCCACATGGTGGGTCACGGCGCCGTCGCGCTCGAGCCGGTTGCGGGCATTGCGCATGTTCTTGCGCGTCTTGGGCTTGATGGTGGCGAAATAGCCGTCGAAATCGGGGAAAGCGTCGAGCGCGACATAGGGCGCGCCCTGCTCGCTGCCCGTCACGATATGGTCGGCCGGCATGCCGCGGGCCAGCACGCTGTCGCTGCGCACCTTGAGAAAGCTCACGGCATCGCAGGGGGCGGTGCGGATGGCGTCGCGCACCAGCCGGGCAACGGCCTGGGCCGGGTCGGTACCTGGCGCAACCAGCACGTCCGAATACTGGCTGAAGGCATGGCCCAGTGGCGCCAGCACCGTGCGGGCGCGGGTATGAATGCGCTCCAGCGGCAATACGGCAACCAGCCTCTTGCCGTCCATGATGGTCACGATGACGGGATCAAAGGCGGCATTGCCGCGCGCCGTCTCAAAGTCGAAGACCGCGCAGCACCAGCCGCAGCTCTGAAACAGCACGGCGCCGTCGGCCTGCTGTTCAAGGCCCTGCCATTGGCCGGCAATGGCCGCGATTGCGGCCCGCGTGGTGATGATCTGGGTCCGCAGCTCGGGATAGATTGCTGCATTTCCAAGCGCCAGGGTAGGGCGGGCCCGGCGTCGTTCTTCGGCTCTTGGCTGGGCGGTCAGGGCACTCATTTGCTGAAGGAATAGCCTGCTATGTCGCGCACGCCTTCGGGGGCAGCCGGGTCGACCTGAAAATCGACCTGATAGACCTTCTGGCGCTGCGGGTTGAGCGGGCTGAACTTGACCAGCCCGGCCAGCGCCAGCTTGGCGTAGTAGGACAGGCCATCGACGCTCTGGCTCAGGCTCTGGCGGCCCGTACGGGCGCGCAAAATGCCGTTGGCGTAGTTGACCGCATAGTGCCGGCGCAGTTCGTCGGTCCAGTGCTCGGTGGTAAAGCTGACATTGAGCATGTCCTGGTTGACCACGCGGTGCGGCCCGTTGAGCGGCCAATGCAGCATCTTGCCGGCTTCGAGCATGTGGACTTCGGCATAGTCGTCATACCAGGGCTCGAACGGCATGTCGGTTTCACGGGCCTGGCCCAGGATCAGCTTTTCCAGCGCCGGCTGGGAAATGAACGGGGCGGTATTGGGATAGACATAGACCTTCTTGGCGCCTCTGACCTGCCACAGGCTCTGGCCGGGCACGTCGGCATGATACTTCACCGACACATTGGGCGAGGAGATCAGGATGGTCAGGTTGCGCTTGTAGCTGACAAAGCCGGGCACGCGATGCTCGAACTCGGCATAGAGGCTGTCGAGGAGCTTGCCATAGGCCGGGTCGGTCCTGGCGGGCGCGGTCAGGTTGATCCAGATATTGCCGTTACGCACCACCTCGAGCACCTGCGCGCCGCTCAGACCCTTGATCTCGCCTTCGCGCCGCTTGGGCGGGTTGCCCGGGGTCTTCTGGGAATAATTGACGTGATAGGCCTCGCGCGGGGTGGCATCGATCAGCGCGGCCAGCGCGTCGTCGGTGAACAGGGGCGAATGGGCCAGATTGTGGCTGAGCGCCAGTGAGTGCCTGCCGAACAGCGCCGGAAAATGGGGCTGCCAGTCGGTAATGATCTGGTCGGTTACCATGGGCATATTCATGGGAGGGGTTCCACGTGCTGACAAAGTGGCGTCGGTTTTGCTTGCCGCAGAACCTAGCGCAATCTGGAGCGTCCTGCCCGTCCTAGCTGCTTAGCTGGTTAAGCGCTCATGAAGGACGAAACCCTTACAAAATATGAACAATTGCTGGCATCGGGACCGGTTGCGGGCTCGTTGCGCCTGGCTGGCGGATGTTGGGTCGGCCACAAGGGGCGCGCGCTACTGGCAATTTTCGACGGCATCAGCCATATAGGGTCATACCTTCCAATACTGGGGCGAGGCAGACTGTGGGCGGCGTGCCGTTTCTCAAGATGAACGGGCTGGGCAACCAGATCATCGTGGCCGACATGCGCGGGCGCGCCGATCGGGTGACGCCGGCCGCCGCCATTGCCATCAATGGCACGCCCGGCACCAGGTTCGACCAGATCATGGCGATCCACGATGCCCGCACCCCGGGCACCGCCAACTATATCGAGATCATCAATTCCGATGGCAGCCGCGCGCAGGCCTGCGGCAACGGCATGCGCTGCGTGGTGCAGGCGCTCACCGCCGAGCAGGGCGCGCAGCGCTTCACCTTCGAGACGGTGGCCGGGCTGCTGTTCGGCGAGGAACAGGCCGATGGCCTGATCATGGTCGACATGGGTACCCCCAAGCTGGCGTGGTACGAGATTCCGCTGGCCGAAGAGTTTGCCGATACCCGCACCATCGAGCTGCAGATCGGGCCGATCGACGCGCCGGTGCTGCATTCGCCATCGGTGGCCTCGATGGGCAATCCGCATGCCACCTTCTGGGTCAGGGACGACGTGTGGGGCTATGCGCTGGACCGCTTCGGCCCCTTGCTGGAAAACCATCCGATCTTCCCCGAACGCGCCAATATCTCGCTGGCCCAGGTGGTTGCGCCCGACAGGATGATCCTGCGGACCTGGGAGCGCGGCGCCGGCCTGACCGAGGCCTGCGGCACGGCGGCCTGCGCTGCGGTCGTCAACGGCGCCCGCACCCGCCGCACGGCACGCGCCGTGACGGTCACCTTGCCCGGTGGCGATCTGCACGTGGAATGGCGCGCTGACGACCATGTGGTGCTGACCGGTCCGGCCGAGCGGGAATGGGGCGGCACGCTCGATCCGGCCAGCGGCGCCTGGACGCGGGACGAGGTCGCGGCCTGATGGCGGTGGAGACGCTGACATTTGGCTGTCGCCTCAATGCCTATGAAGCCGAGGTGATGAAGGCCGAGGCCCAAAAGGCCGGTCTGGACAACGCCATCATCATCAATACCTGCGCGGTGACGGCGGAGGCCGTGCGCCAGGCCAGGCAGGCCGTGCGCAAGGCGCGGCGGGACAATCCGGATGCCCGCATCATCGTCACCGGCTGCGCCGCCCAGACCGAGGCCCGCAGCTTCGGCGACATGGCCGAGGTCGACCTGGTGATCGGCAATCACGACAAGATGCAGGCTGCCAGCTATGCGCCGATGGTGTTCGGCGCGCCGCTCAATGACAAGGTCCAGGTCAACGACATCATGAGCGTGCGGGAAACCGCGGGCCATCTGATCGAGGGCATGGATGGCCGTGCCCGGGCCTTTGTGCAGGTGCAGAACGGCTGCGACCACCGCTGCACGTTCTGCATCATTCCCTTCGGCCGCGGCCCGTCGCGGTCGGTGCCGATGGGGCTGGTGGTCGACCAGGTCAAGAAGCTGGTGGCCAATGGCTATGGCGAAGTGGTGCTGACCGGGGTCGACATCACCTCCTATGGCCCCGATCTGCCGGGCGCACCCAGCCTGGGCAAGCTGACCCAGGCCATTCTGCGCCATGTGCCCGACCTGCCGCGGTTGCGGATTTCCTCGATCGACAGCATCGAGGCCGATGAGGCGCTCTACGATGCGGTGGCGAGCGAACGGCGGTTGATGCCGCATATGCATCTGTCGCTGCAGTCGGGCGACGACATGATCCTCAAGCGCATGAAGCGCCGGCACAGCCGCGACGACGCGCTGGCGATCATGGCCAAGTTGCGCGCGCTGCGGCCCGACATGGTGTTCGGCGCCGATATCATCGCCGGTTTCCCGACCGAGGATGAGGCGATGTTTGCCAATACGCTGGCCATTGTCAGCCAGGCCAATCTCACCCATCTGCACGTGTTTCCCTATTCGCCGCGCGAAGGCACGCCCGCGGCGCGCATGCCGGCGGTCAGCAAATCGGTCGCCCGCGATCGCGCGGCGCTGCTGCGTGCCGCGGGTCAGGCCCAGTTCCAGGCCCTGTGCGCCAGCCGCATCGGCCAGGTCGAGAATGTGTTGATCGAACGCGACGAACTGGGCCGCAGCGAACAGTTCGTGCCGGTCCAGGTATCTGGTGCACAGCCGGGCGCGCTGCTGGCCGTGCGGATCACGGGCGCCAACGCCGATGGCCTGGTGGGCGAAGCGGTGCGCGAAGCTGCCTAAAACTCAGAAAGTGCGTCCATGACCGACAAGAAGCCGGGATTCCTCAAGCGCCTGTTCGGCGGCGATACTCCGCCGCCGCCGGTGGCCCCCGAACCGGTCGTGCCGCCGCCGCCCTCGCCCGAGCCCGATGTGGTGGCGGTGACGCCCGACGCCATCGCCCCGGCGCCCGAGCCCGAGACCGAGACAAAGCCTGAGACCGGGACGGGCGAGGCAGCCGGGCATATGCCGCTGCCCGGTCCGCCGGAAACGCCACCGGACTATGTCGAAGCCGTTGAAGCACGCGCGCATGCGCCGGCCGATGCTGCTGCCGGGGCGGAGCAGCCCAAGGGCTGGTTTGCCCGGCTGACCTCGGGGCTGCGCCGGTCGTCCGATCAGCTCACCGGCTCGATCAGCGCCGTGTTCACCAAGCGCAAGCTGGACAATGCAACGCTCGAAGAACTCGAGGATGTCCTGATCCAGGCCGATCTGGGCATTGAGACGGCTACCGCGATTACCGACGTCCTGCGCCGCGACCGCTTTGACCGCGATGTGTCGGGCGAAGACGTAAGGGCCGTGCTGGCGGCCGAGGTCGAAAAGGTGCTCGGTCCGGTCGCGCGGCCGCTCGAGATCGATGCGGCACAAAAGCCCTTCATCATCCTGATGATCGGCGTCAATGGCTCGGGCAAGACCACAACGATCGGCAAGCTGGCACAGCGATTTGCCCATGAGGGTAAATCCGTCATGCTGGCGGCGGGCGATACCTTCCGGGCCGCGGCGATCGAACAGTTGCAGATCTGGGGCGAGCGAACCGGCGCGACGGTGATTTCGCGGCCGGCGGGGTCGGATGCCTCGGGGCTGGCGTTTGATGCGGTTACGCAGGCCAAGGCCGAGGGGCGGGACGTCCTGATCATCGATACGGCCGGCCGGCTGCAGAATCGCGACGAGCTGATGAACGAGCTCGAAAAGGTCATCCGCGTGATCAAGAAGGTCGATCCGGCTGCGCCCCATGCCACGCTGCTGACGCTGGACGCCACCACCGGGCAGAACGCGCTCAGGCAGGTGGAGATCTTTGGCCAGCGCGCCGGGGTGACCGGGCTGGTGATGACCAAGCTTGATGGCACGGCGCGCGGCGGCATCCTGGTTGCCATCGCCCGCAAGTTTGGCCTGCCGGTGCATTTCATCGGGGTGGGCGAAGGCGTGGGCGATCTCGAAGCTTTTACCGCCGCCGACTTCGCGCAGGCCATTGCCGGGCGCACGCAGCCCTAATCCGACCACGCTTGGCCCCTAGCTAACCCTTGCCAGCGAGGGCTGCTACGCTCACATTGCCCCAAAGCGGAATTGAGAAGTCTATATGTCCAACAACGACGCGCCCGAAAAAGCCAAGCCCAAGGATGAGCCCGAAATCAACTGGGACGAGTTCCGTCCGCAGCTGATCAAGATGGCGCTTGAGCTGGGCCCCCTGGTGGTGTTCTTCATCGTCAATGCGCGCGCCGACATCTTTGCCGCCACCGCCTGGTTCATGGGTGCCATGGTGATCTCGCTGCTGGCCAGCTGGCTGATCCTGAAAAAGATCGCCGTCATGCCCCTGGTGACCGGGGTCGTGGTGCTGGTGTTCGGCGGGCTGACGCTGTGGCTGCAGGACGACACCTTCATCAAGGTCAAGCCGACCATTACCAATGGGCTGTTTGCCGCAGTCCTGCTGGGCGGGCTGGTGTTCAAGCACTCGCTGCTCAAATATGTCTTTGGCGATGTCTACAAGCTGCGGCCCGAGGGCTGGAGCAAGCTGACGCTGAACTGGGGCCTGTTCTTTGTCGTGCTGGCCATCATCAACGAAGTGCTGTGGCGCAATTTTTCGACCGATATCTGGGTGGCCTTCAAGGTCTGGGGCGTGATGCCGCTGACCATTGCGTTTTCGATCAGCCAGCTGTCGCTGCTCAACAAATATGCCCCGCCGGCCGAGCCGCATCACGTGCCGCCCATCGTGGTGGACAGCTAAGGCGCAGTGCGGCCCCCGCCTGTGGCCT
>CAXBKI010000133.1:0-7215 GCA_963975955.1 uncultured Devosia sp. | reverse complement strand
AAGGATGGCAAGCCGGTCTATCTCAAGGACATCTGGCCCTCCAATCACGAGGTCGCCGAGATCGTGCGCACCCATGTGACCAAGGAAATGTTCCAGGGTCGCTATTCGGACGTCTTCAAGGGCGACAAGAACTGGCAGGGCATTCCGGTCGATGGCGGGGAGACCTATAAGTGGAACAGTGCTTCCACCTATGTGCAGAACCCGCCCTATTTCGAGGGCATGTCGATGGAGCCCAAGCCCATCACCAATGTCGAAAACGCCAAGGTGCTGGCGCTGTTCCTGGATTCGATCACGACCGACCATATTTCACCGGCCGGCTCGTTCAAGGCCAGCACGCCGGCCGGCAGGTATCTCGAAGAGCGTCAGGTGGCGCCGCGCGACTTCAATTCCTACGGCGCGCGTCGCGGCAACCATGAAGTGATGATGCGCGGCACCTTTGCCAATATCCGCATCAAGAACCAGATGCTGCCCGGCGTCGAGGGTGGCTACACCAAGGGCCCGGATGGCTCGCAGATGGCGATCTATGACGCCGCCATGGCCTACCAGGCCGCCGGTATTCCGCTGGTGATCTTTGCCGGCAAGGAATATGGCACCGGCTCGTCGCGCGACTGGGCGGCCAAGGGTACCAATCTGCTGGGTGTTCGCGCCGTGATCGCCAAGTCGTTCGAGCGTATCCACCGGTCCAACCTGGTCGGCATGGGGGTCATTCCCCTGCAGTTTGCCGAGGGCGACAGCTGGCAGAGCCTGGGTCTGGATGGCAGCGAGACGGTCTCGATCGAGGGGGTTACCGAAATCGCGCCGCGCGCCATGGTTACGGTCAAGATCACCAAGGCCGATGGCTCGGTCCGTAATGTCGAGACCCGCTGCCGCATCGATACGGCCAATGAGCTCGACTACTACAAGAATGGCGGCATTTTGCAGTATGTGCTGCGCAGCCTGGTGGCCGCATAAGGCCAGTGGCGCTGAGCTATGTCAGAAGGCGGCCCTCCAGGGCCGCCTTTTTTGTTTGCCGTGAGCAATTTGCCTCTCTCACCCTCTTTTGACTGGCGGCGCCCCGTGGCAGCGGATTACAACCTTGGCCATGAGATTTTCTCCCTGGCTTTCCGCCGCTCTCGCCACTGTCGTTCTGAGCGTTCTGGCCCAGCCTGCGAGCGCCGATGGCGTGCGCATGCGGCCCAAGGCGGTGGTCGAGCTGTTCACCAGCCAGGGCTGTTCGTACTGCCCGCCCGCCGATGCCCTGTTGACCAGCCTGGCCGGCCAGCAGGATGTGGTGGCTCTGGCCTATCACGTTGACTACTGGGACTATGTGGGCTGGAAAGACACCTTTGGCGCGGCCGAGTATTCCGACCGCCAGCGCGCCTATGCCCAGAGCTGGGGCTCGTCACGCATCTTCACGCCGCAGATGGTCATCAATGGCACCAAGGGCGTGGTGGGATCGCGGCGGGGCGAGGTCAATGGCGCCGTTGACCGGGCCAGCCTGCCGCTGCCCATCGACGTCACCGAGGACGGCGACATGCTCAAGATCGCCATCCCCGCTGATTTGACGCTCAAGGATGCGGTGGTCTGGATGGTGACCTATGTCGACCGCGCCGACGTCGCAATCGAGCGCGGCAACAATGCCGGCAAGACCATGGCCTATACCCAGGTCGTGACCGGTCGCCAGGTAGTGGGTGTCTGGGAGTGCTCGACCGGCGCGACGATCAAGCTGCCCATACCCGAAGTGCTCGCCAATACCAGCACCGGTATTGCTGTCATCGTGCAGCAGGAACGCGATGGCCTGCCCGGCCCGATCCTGGGCGCAGCTGCCTTCGAACGCTGAGGCGCACCCGTCGGGCAAACAAAAGCCCCGTCCTTGGGGGCAAGGACGGGGCAGTCTCAGACTGGTCAACTCTAAGAAAGAAGCTGGCGCCCGGACCTCACGGTTTTGGGGGCTCAATCAGCCCGAACGCCAGCAACTGGAGGCAATGGTTGTAAGCTGACCCTGCAATTGGGCAGGTTCAGGGACAAATTGTGACCGCTTTGGGGTATTTCGAGCCCCTCGCGGGGGCTCTTGCATCGGCGCGCGAATGCCGCAATCATGACAATGCGTTGACATTGGGAGGGGGCGGATTGGTGCAAAGCGGTACACCGACCGACAGGACTGGCTCGCTTTCGCTCGTGCACACCGGGGAGCCGGTTGTGCAGGGTGGTACCGGCAAGGTGCCGGTGATTGTGACCTTTGATCGCAAGGAACTGGCCACGATCCTGGCGGTCTATGGGCGCAAGGTGGGGCAGGGCGAGTGGCGCGACTACGCCATGGATTTTTTGCGCGAACGGGCGGTGTTCTCGATCTATGCCCGCGTCTCCGAGCGGCCCTTGTTCGTCATCGAGAAGACGCCAAAAATGCGCAACCGTCAGGGGCAATATACCGTCACCAATCAGAACGGGATGATCCTCAAACGCGGGCATGACATCGCTCAGGTGCTGCGTGTACTCGATCCCCATCTGGCGGTGGTGGGGTGACAATTCTCATTCGGGCTGCCCAGGCGGCCGATGTTGAGGCGATCAGTACCATCCTGATTGCCTCGATAACGCAGTTGTGTGCCGACGACCACCATGGTGAGCCCCAGGCGATCGCTGCCTGGACGCGCAACAAAAGCCCCGAGGGCGTTGCGGCCATGCTGGCAGACGGCGAACGGATCCTGATGGTTGCCGAGCGGGCCGGAGCCGTGGTGGCGGTGGGCGCCGTTACCCGCTCGGGCGAGATCGCGCTGAACTATGTGGCGCCCGAGGCCCGCTTCAGCGGGGTGAGCAAGGCGCTTCTCGCCGGTCTCGAGCAGCGCCTGCGCGCCCTCGGCTTTGAGGAAGGCCGGCTTGAATCGACAGCGACAGCCCGGCGATTCTACCAGGCTGCGGGCTGGAGCAATGATGGTCCGCAAGCCCGGGGCCGGCACGTCAACGGCTATCCCATGCGCAAGGACCTCAGCTAAAGCGCCAGCTGCATATGCACGATATCGAGCCAGCGATCGAACTTGAAGCCGAGCGCCTCGTGCCGTCCGATGTGGCGGAAGCCCAGTTTCTCATGCAGTCTGATCGAGCCGGTGCCTTCGGCCGTGATCACGGCGATCATCTGCTTGAAGCCGAATTCGCGCGACTGGCTGATGATGGCGCCCATCATGGCGGTGCCCAGGCCACGCCCCATGGCGCCGGGGGCGCAATAGACCGAGTTTTCGCAGGTGAAACGATAGGCCGGGCGGGGCCGATAGACCGAGGCATAGGCATAGCCGAGCAGGTCGCCGTCGGGGGCTTGTGCCATGACGATGGGATGGCCGGCGGCCAGCATGTGACCGAATTTTTCGGCCAGCACATCCTCGCCGGGTGCCACCAGGTCAAAAGTTGCCACCGAGTGCTCGACATAATGCCGGTAGATGGTGGTGATGGCGGGCACGTCGGACCAGTGGAACGGGCGCAGGACAAATTCGGACACGGCAGCTACTCGGACAAAAAAGAACCGCAGCCTTTGTAGGCTGCGGTCTGATTTGTCGTCCAACCAAATTCCTTGATCGGCTGATCAAGAATACCGGGACTATTCGCGATTGCCGAACAGGCGGAGCATCATCAGGAACAGGTTGATGAAGTCCAGGTAGAGGCGCAGGGCGCCCATGATCGCACCCTTGGACAGGGTCTCGACGCTGTGGCTCTCGGAATATTCTTCCTTGATCTTCTGGGTATCATAGGCGGTCAGGCCAACGAAGATCAGCACGCCCACCACCGAGATGATGAATTCCATCATGCCGTTGTTGAAGAACATGTTGACCACCGAGGCAATGATCAGGCCGATCAGGCCCATCATCAGGAAGCCACCCATGGCCGTCAGGTCACGCTTGGTGGTGTAGCCATAAAGGCTCATCGAGCCGAAGGTCGCCGCCGTGATGAAGAACACCTTGGCGATCGAAGCGTCGGTGTAGACCAGGAAGATCGAGCTGAGCGAAAGGCCCATGATCGCCGCAAAGCCCCAGAAGGTGGCCTGTGCGGCAGGTACGGAGAGCTTGTTGATGCCAAAGCTGAGCACCAGCACGAAGGCCAGGGGCGCCAGCATGACAACCCACTGCAGCGGGCTGGCGAACAGCAGATAGCCCCACTGGGTGACCATGGTGCCATTCTGAAGCGTGCCGACGGCCGCAGCCGGATCGGTGGTGACGGCAGCGGCGGCGGCGAACCAGGCCGCCAGGCCGGTTACCACCAGGCCAATGCTCATGTAATTGTATACGCGCAGCATATAGCTGCGTAGGCCCTCGTCGATGGCCGCGGCCGAGCCGGCGCGCGCACCGAGGGTCTGACGGTCAAATTGAGCCATAAATCGGTTTCCTTTCCCAGATGAAGCGGTCTGTTGCACCGCCGGTGGGCTTTGTTCTGCCACTTGTTGGACAATATGGATGGGCATTCCGGCGTTTACAAGGCTTGGCAGGGGGTTGCGACGATTCGACTGGCCGATCCGGTCGGCTGTGTTAGGCTCGATGCACGAATCGTGCTGTCTGAGTATAAGAGGAGGGCCCCATGCCCCGGCTCTTCACCGGCCTCGAAATCCCCGCAGATGTGGGATTTGCCCTCTCACTGAAGCGGGGTGGACTGTCCGGCGCCCGCTGGATCGATGCCGAGAACTATCACATTACCTTGAGGTTCATCGGCGATGTGGATCACCAGACCGCCAATGAGGTTGCAGACAGCCTGGACCGGCTGTCGAGCTCGCTGCGCTTCGTGCTCAGGCTGACCCATCTGGGCAGTTTCGGCGGCGACAAGCCGCGCGCGCTCTATGCCGGGATTGAGCCGAGCGATGCCCTGACCCGGCTGCAGGCCGGCCAGGAGCGGGTGCTGCAGCGCGCCGGGCTGGCCCCGGAGGGGCGCAAGTTCGTGCCGCACGTGGCCCTGGCGCGGCTGCGGGGGGCGTCGGCGCTGGATGTCGCGCGCTTTATGGCAGAGGCGGGCCGCTTTGAGCCGCTCAGCGTTCCGGTGGGGCGATTTGTGCTCTATTCAAGCCGGGATTCAGTGGGCGGCGGACCCTATGTGGTGGAGCAGAGCTACCCGCTGGCGGCCTGATCGCGATAGTGAGTGGCATGTTAGGCTGATATTAACCCTGACGGCGCAAACCGGTCTGGGTCCGGATGCCTGCCAAACTGCTGCCGCCTTTAACGGGCATTTGAAGCAAATAAGGTCAAATGTGGCGGCATTTGACACCTTGGTAACCATGTCGGGGGCAAACTTCGCGGGCAGCGGCCCCCCTAGTGAACCTACAAGATGAGGAAGAATTGGCGATGACGAGGAAAACCGGAAGCCTAGTATTCGGGCTCGCGGTCGGCGCGGTCATGGCTCTGGCCCCTGCCGCTCAGGCGCAGCAGGCGACCGAGCTGGGGACATTCAATGCCTGGACCGCCTGGCAGGCGACTGATGCGAGTGGCATGATGTGCTACATCTCAGCAACGCCACAGGCCAGCGAGCCGGCCGGGGCGAACCGTGACCCGATCCACTTCATGATCATCCACCGCAAGGGCATGGGCACCAAGAACGAGGTGCAGACCATTATTGGCTATCCGTATAATTCGACCGATGCCAAGGCCAGTGTCAGCGTGGACGGCAAGTCCTATCCTATGGTTGCCGAAGGCTCGGCGGCCTGGCTGGCTTCGACCGGCGATGAGGGCGGTTTCGTGCAGGCGTTCAAGGCGGGCAGCAAGCTGATCGTCAAGGGCACCAGCCAGCGGGGCACCAATACCAGCGACACCTATTCGCTGAGTGGCGCGACGGCGGCCATGAACGCCATTGACGCTGCCTGTAAGTAAGCGACATTTTCGGGTTGCCCGGTCCGGGCAATCCGCCATAACTGGGCGGAGGGCCGGCGTGGCCCTCGCCCCTTAGCGTTTGAGGCCCTGATGACCAAGTCCGCCGTGGCACTTGCCCTTGTTACGACGCTCCTGCTGAGCGCGACAGCCAGTGCGCAGCAGGTCCGCCTGCTTGGCGAACACCGGGCGTGGTCGAGCTTTGGCGCGACCGACGCATCGGGCTCGGTGTGTTTTGCCATGACCAAGCCGGAAAGCGTGACGCCCGCGCCGGACGGGTACACACAGGCCTATATCTATATCACCAACCGGCCGGCCGAGAATGTCGTCACCGAGTTCAACCTGGTGGCGGGTTTTACCTTCCAGCCGGACAGCAAGGCCACCGTCAGCGTGGGGGGGCAGGTGTTCAACCTGTTTACCCAGAATGATGCCGCCTGGCTCGATGACGCCAGCCAGGCCAGTGCGCTGGCGAGCGCGATCCGCGCCGGCTCGAGCATGACGGTTGAAGGCACCAGTGCCGCCGGCATCAAGGTGACGCAGGCCTATTCGCTCTCCGGCGCCACGGCGGCGCAGCAGTCGATCGGTTCTGCCTGCTAGGCCAGATCAGCGCATTGGGCCGCATGGGCGTGAGCCTTGCGCAATCCTGCCCGGCAGTCCGTGACTTTGCCTAAAGCGCGCCTATGTGCTATTGGCCGCGCCAATCCTGCAGTTTCCGGACTTTTCGCACGCCATGAGCATTGCGCTGAACCTTGACCATTCGTCTGCCATCCGGCCTGTCAGCAGCAGCCGGCCGTCATTGATCGGCCTGAGCAAACCCCAGCTGGCCGAGGCCCTGACCACGGCGGGAATCGCAGCCGACAAGGAGGCGCGCATGCGCGCCAGCCAGTTGTGGAACTGGCTCTATGTGCACGGCACCACCGATTTCGAGCGCATGACCAATGTGGCCGCCCCGGTGCGCCAGAAGCTGGCCGATATCTTCAACCTCGATCGCCCCGAGATCGTGAGCGAGCAGGTGTCGAGTGATGGCACCCGCAAATGGCTGTTCCGCTTTCGCGATCCGGCCAATCCGAACTATCCGCCGGTCGAGGTCGAAACCGTCTACATTCCCGAGGAAGATCGCGGCACGCTGTGTGTCTCGTCCCAAGTCGGCTGCACGCTGACCTGTTCGTTCTGCCATACGGGCACGCAAAAGCTGGTGCGCAATCTGACGGCCGGCGAAATTCTGGGCCAGATCCTGATGGCGCGCGAGCAGCTGGGCGATTTTCCCGGCGGCGTACGCCCCGCCGATGGCGGCCTGGTCCCGGCCGCCGGGACGCGGGCGATCACCAATGTGGTGATGATGGGCATGGGCGAGCCGCTCTACAATTACGACAACGTCAAACAGGCGCTGCTGATCGCGTCGGCG
>CAXBKI010000132.1:0-7223 GCA_963975955.1 uncultured Devosia sp. | reverse complement strand
CCGGCCCGCGCCGCTTCCACCGAGGCGTTCAGCGCCAGGAGGTTGGTCTGGAAGGCGATATCGTCGATCATGCCGATAATGTTGGAAATCTTGGCCGAGCTTGCGGTGATGCGGGCCATCGCCGCATTCGCATCGGTCATGGTGACACCGCTCTGCGTTGCGCTGTTGGAAACGCTCTGAGCCTTGCCATTGGCATCCTCGGCCATCCGGGCATTTTCGGCCACCGTGCTGGCCAGTTGCTCCATGGCCGCGGAGGTTTCCTCGATCGTGGCGGCCTGCTTGGTCGTGCGCTCACTCAGATCGTTCATGCCCGAGAGGATTTCACCTGTCGCCTGCTTCAGCGATCCCGAAATATGCTTGGCATTGCCCACCACCTCGGCCAGTTTCTCACTGACGGCATTGGTGTCGCGCTGCAGGCGGGCGAACGCCCCCTGATATTGGCCGCGCATCCGCTTGGTCAGGTCGGTATTGGCCAGGGCGTCAAGCACCAGCCCGGTCTCGCCAATGCCCCGATCGACCGTTTCGACCAGGTTATTGACGCTGGTGGCCAGCGCGTTGAGCTCGGCATCGGGGAATTGTGCGTGCACCCGTTTGGAGAAGTCGCCGGCAATCGCCGCGTCGACCACTTCGCCAAAGGCCGCCTGCAGCGTCACCATCATGTCAGAGCGCTCTTCGGTCCGGCGCTGTGCCGCCGCGCGCTCTTCTTCGGTCATGCCGATCATCGTCAGACCGTTCTGGCGGAACACCTCGACGGCCCGGGCCATCTCGCCGATTTCATTGCCGCGACTGACATAGGCGACGGACCGCTCATAATCGCCTTCGGCGACGGCCTTCATCGTCCGCGCCAGGATCGGCACGGGCCTCATCATCAGGCGCGACAGCACATAGCCCAGGCAACCCAGCACCACCAGGGTAACCGCGCTGACGATCAGCAACAGCCGCAGCGTGTCATAGATCACCGCATCGATGTCCTGCCGGTCGATACCCACGAACAATATCCCCAGGGGCTTGCCGGCCTGATTAACGATGGGCTGATAGGCGGTATAGTAGGGGCGCCCGACGATCGACGCCTCGCCAAAGAAGACCTTGCCTTCCATCATCGACGCATAGACAGCGCCAGTCTTGCCCAGCGGTGTCCCCAGAATGCGATTGCCATCGGCTCCCTTGATGGTAGTCGTCATGCGGATGAAATCCTGCTCGGTCTCATCCCAGACAAAGATGGTTGCCGCCTCGCCAGTCACCCGCGAGATTGTATCCACCAGCTCATTGTCGGTGAACTTTGGCATCGCCCAGCTCTGGATGGCGGTGATGTCGCCCGTATCGGACCACCGCACAACCGCGCCATGCATCTTGCTTTCCACAATGGTGGCAGCTGCCTTGAGATTGCCGATCTGCTGCACCATCGCCGTTGCCCGCGTGGAAGCGCTCAAATTGACATAAATGACCACCGAAACCACCGCCACCGAAACGATGATGGCCGAGATCACCAGCGTGGCGATCATCGTGGTCAACTTGATATTGCCAAGAATCTGGCCAAGACGTTTGATCATGTGATTTGCCCCAATACGTGTGCGCCACTGTCAAGCACAGCGCCAAGATTTGAACAAAAGTTACCAGCTGCAAATTAATCGATAGTTTATCAAGCCGGAGGCCCGGGGGGTCTGGTCAGTTCGACCCTATCGCTTTGCCACCGAACAGTATTCATCGGCAGTTGCGATAAAAAATCCCCGCAGCGTTCGTGGCGCCGCGGGGATCAAACTGTTCTGCGCGTCAGACTGACTAGAATTCGTTCCAGTCGGTTGCCAGCGCCGCATTGCCGCGCGTGCTCAATTGCGGCGATGCGGATCTGAGCCTGTCTTGCAGTCCGCGCGCCCCTGTTGCAACGCCCCTGCCCTGCGCAGGCGAGGCGACGCCGGGGGCCATGCGATGCGTCTTGGCCGAGTGATCGTGGCTTGCGCTTCGGTCTGCTCGATGGCCGCATTGATCTCTTCCACCAGCGCCGCATTGTGCTGGGTCATCTCGTCCATCGTGCGCACGGCGGTCGAAACCTCGTCGATGGAGCCGGCCTGTTCGCGGCTTTCCTTGGCGATGCTGATCATCATGTCGTTGGAAGACCGCGATGCGTCCAGCACCGCCTCCAGCTTGCCCGCGGCATCGGCCACCAGCCTGGAGCCGCCCGAGACCTCGGTCGCGCTTTGCTCGACCAGTGCCTTGACGTCGGATGACGCACTGGCCGCCGACTGCGCCAGGCGCCGCACTTCCACGGCGACAACGGCAAAACCCTTGCCGGCGTCACCGGCACGCGCTGCTTCCACCGAGGCGTTCAGCGCCAGCAGGTTGGTCTGGAAGGCAATGTCGTCGATCAGACCGATGATGTTGGATATCTTGGCCGAGCTCTGGGTAATGCGCTCCATCGCTGCCGTCGCCTGGCTCATCACCTGGCCTCCCTCTTCGGCGGCCTGCGTCACAGTACCGGCAACCGTGCTGGCCTTGCCGGCCATCTCGGCATTGTGCGCCACTGTGCGAGCCAACTGCTCCATGGCCGCGGACGTCTCTTCGATCGTGGCAGCCTGGCGCGTCGTGCGTTCGCTCAGATCGTTGGCGCCGCTCAGAATCTCGCCCGTCGCGGTCTTGAGCGTTCCCGAGGTGTCGCGCAATTGCCCGATGACTTCAGAGAGTTTGTCGGCAACCGCATTGATATCGGCCTGCAGCGTGGCAAAGGCACCATCATAGTCCCCGTCCATGCGCTGGGTCAGATCGGTGCGGGCCAGGGCATCCAGCACCACGCCGATCCCGGTGACGCCGCGATTGAAGGCCACCACCAGCGCGTTGACGCTGGCCGCAAGAGCATTGAGTTCGGGATCGGGAAATTCTTCGGCGACGCGCTTGCTGAAATCGCCGGCCACGGCGGCATCGACCACCTGGCCAAAGGAAGATTGCAACTCGGTCATCATCTGCTGACGCGCGCCCTGGTCGGCGATGATCCGGGCCGCTTCGGCCTCTGTCATCTGGCTGACGCGCAACCCGTTTTCGCGAAACACCTCGACGGCGCGCGCCATGGCGCCAAGTTCATTGCCGCGCCTCACATAAGGCACTTCGGTCGCGAAATCGCCATCGGCAATAGCCTGCATCGCCGACGCGATCCGCGGAATCGGGCGCATCAACAGGCGCGTGATCACCGGGCTGATCGCGCCCAGCACCGCAATCAGCACCAGTCCCATAAGCGCCATGCCAGGCAATGCGTCATTGGCACTGGCTTCGGCAACAGCGGCATCATTGCCCACAAAGAACGCGCCAAGCAGGTCGCCCTTGAGGTTGGTGATCGGCTGGAAGGCGCCGAAATACCGCACCCCCTGCATCATGACGGTGCCGAAATAGGGCTTGGACTGCAGCAGCGCCGCATGCTCGGGCGAGGCCGGATCGAGGGCAAAGTCGATGAGTCGCTTGCCGTCGGGCGCTGGCAGGCTGGTCGACTTGGCGATGAACTGCTGGCTCGCGCTGTCGAGCCCGAAAATGGCTGCCTCGCCCTTGGTGATATGGGTCACCGAGTCGATGGCACCCGTGTCATGGAAGAACGGCAGGCTATAGGTCTGAAAGGCGGCAATCGTGCCATCCTCGGCCCAGGTCAGCGCCGAACCGGACAATCGCTTTTCCAGAATGGTGCCCGCCACCTGCAGATTGGCGTCCTGCTGCGCAACAGCCTGATCAACCGACTGGCTGCGCAGATTGAAATATCCGCTGGCCGAAAAGGCAATAATGGTGACCGCAATGCTTGTCAGCACCAAGCCGGCTATGGCCGTTGTCAGCTTGATATTGCCCCAGAACCCGAAATTGGCCTTCATGAAATGTCTTGCTCCCCACGGCGCGAAATCGGCACCTGCTTGTATGGTAGCAAGACTAGTCGCTCGGTCTTAACGTCTGGTTGCCTTGCAACGTTGCAGGTGCACGCAAGTGTCGGTCGAGGCGCAAAGCGCCATTTGAAGCCCGCCGCTTTGCCCCTTAGCCGGCCCAAAACCGCTGCTATCGCTGTGCATCCGGCCGCACGGGCAGAGCAGGTTTTTTGTCGGGCGATACCGCGCAAAGCAGCGAGCCCCCCACCCTTGTCGGGGTCGGGGGCTCACAAATTCGATCTGTTGGAATCAGGATGACGCCGACTGATTAGCTCAGAGCGCCGATAACGGCTTCGATGCGCTTCTTCATCGTCGAGGCGTCAAACGGCTTGATGATGTAGTTGTTCACGCCAAAGGAAATGGCTTCCTTGACCTGCTCCTTGTCGGAACGGCCCGTCGCCATGATGAATGGCATGGCCTGCGTACGCGGATGCTTGCGGATCACCTTAAGCAGGGTCAATCCGTCGATATCTTCCATGTTCCAGTCGGAAATGATCAGATCGACATTGGATTTTTCCAGCTTTCCCAGTGCGTCACGGCCACTCTTGGCTTCAATGATGTCCTTGAAGCCTAGCTGGGTAAGGATGTACTTGCAGATACCGCGCATGGACTGCTGATCATCGACGATGAGAACACTGACTGCGCTGGCTTTAGGCATCTTCGAATTCACCTTCCTGGTGCCCGGGAGATAACAGCCCCGGTCTTTGAAAAAACACTAGGCAAGAAGCGTTACAAATCTCTCAACCTGCACACAGTGTTTGCAGTGCAACCGCCTCAAGCTGCCGATTTGATCCGCACCAGGGCGTTGGCAAGACGACCGGCAATTTCCTCGACCGGCGCCTGATCGACGACGGCACCCTCCTCGAAGGCCACGCGCGGCATGCCGTAGACCAGGGACGACGACTTGCTTTGCCCCACGGTATAGGCACCGGCATCGCGCATCATCTTGAGACCGCGGGCCCCATCGCGCCCCATGCCGGTCAGTATCGCGCCCACCGCCATGGGACCGACTGCCTTGGCAACCGACTCGAACAGGATATCGACGCTGGGGCGGTGCCCCGACGCCAGCTCGTCCTGCGTCAGGCGGCATTTCAGCTGCCCCGACGAACGCTCGACGCGCAGATGATAGTCACCCTTGGCCACATAGGCGTGGCCGGGCAGCAGGACCGTGCGGTCCTCCGCTTCCACCACCGAGAGCGCGCAGATCTCATTCAGGCGCGCGGCAAATCTGGCGGTGAAACCAGGCGGCATGTGCTGGGCAATGACGATGGGTGGGCAATCTGTGGGCATCTGCGAGAGCACCGCACGGATCGCCTCCACGCCGCCCGTCGACGCCCCGATCGCAATCAGCGCCCCGTTGGGCGCCGCTGCGGTCTTGAGCGCGAGTTTTGGCGGCTCTGCCCGCGTGGCCGAGCGGCCGCGCACATCCGACTTTGCCGCCGCGCGAATCTTGTCACGCAAGCCGACGCCGAACGCCTCGATGCCGCCGGCAAATTCGGCACTTGGCTTGGCCACGAAATCCACCGCGCCCAGCTCGAGCGCCAGCAATGTTTCACTGGCTCCCTTCTTGGTCAGGGTCGATACCATGATCACCGGCGTCGGCCGCAGGCGCATCAGCTTCTCGAGAAACTGCAGCCCGTTCATATTGGGCATTTCGATGTCGAGCGTCACCACATCGGGATTGAGCTGCTTGATCTTTTCGCGCGCGTCGATCGGATCCGTCGCAGTGGCAACGACCTCGATATCGCCATCGCGCGACAGCATGCGCGTGAGCACTTCACGGATCAGCGCTGAATCATCAACGACCAGGACCTTGATACTCATGCCGCCTCCTGCTTGTTCAACTTGAGCTTGGATTGATAGATCGTCTTGCCCACCAGCCGGAAGCCATCCCCGCCCGCGCCAAGATTCTCCGAATGGCCGATATAGAGGAAGCCTTCAGGGGCGATCATCTTGCTGAAGCGGCCGAATACTTCGCCCTGCGTCGGCTTGTCGAAATAGATCGCCACATTGCGACAGAACACGGCATCGAACGGCCCCTTCATCGGCCAGGGACCAATCAGGTTGAGCTGCTTGAACGAGACCAGGGCCCGGGCCGCTTCGGGTATCTGGATCGAGCCATCGGCCAGCCGCCCGAAAGGCGCTGCGCGTTCGCGCGACAGCCCGCTCAATTCGCTTTCCGGATAAACCCCGCGCGCTGCCTTTTCGATCACTGCCGTGTCGATGTCGGTGGCCAGAATCTTGAAGTCCCAGCGCTTGAGCTCGGGAAAGGCGCCAAGCAGATCCATGCCGATCGTGTAGGGCTCCTGCCCCGTCGAACAGCCGGCTGACCAGATCCGCAAGCGGTTGCCGCGTGGCTTGGTCGCCAGCAGTGCCTGGACATGTTTGCGCAGATGATCGAAATGGTGGTCTTCGCGATAGAACCGGGTCAGGTTCGTGGTCAGCGCGTTGATGAACTCCTGGCTGTCCTGGGCCGAGCCACCGCGTTCCAGAAAATCGACATAGGCGTCAAAGCTGGGCAGACCCAGGCTGCGAACGATCTTGGACAGACGCGAGATGACCAGCGTGCGCTTCGCATCGCTGAGCGAGATTCCTGCGACCTGATAAACGCGACCTTTGATCCGCGCAAATTCACGTTCGCTAAGGGAGACTTCCCCCTGTTCCATACAACCTACCCCAATTGCCCCGACCGCCCGTTGCGGGCGCCCGTTTAAGCATTCGCGCGCCGCGCTGGCCGATTGGCGACCTTGGCGGACTCGTCGAACGACCCCAATCGACCGGTCAAACGGCTCAATGCCGCTTCACCCAAGTCTAGGGTCGAAGTGATAGTGTGGGTTTCATTACTTAGATTGCGTAAATGTGCCTCCAGATCTGCGATCATTTTTTGCAGAGCCTTTGATTCATTGACGCCGGTCTCCGCCTGCGCCCGGCCCCGACCGACCACGCCGCGAATATCCTTGGCCGAGCGGCTGGTCAGTTGCGCCAGCTGGCGCACTTCATCGGCAACGACGGCAAAGCCCGCCCCCTTTTCGCCGGCGCGTGCGGCTTCCACCGCTGCGTTGAGCGCCAGAAGATTGGTGCGGAACGACACATCCTCGATGGCCTGCACCAGCTTGTCGATCTCGCCGGTCATCGCGGCGACTTCGCCCACCACCAATTGGGTGCGCTGGGCAGCCAGTTCAGCCGCGCCAACCAAGTTCTGCGCATTGTGACCGATCGTTCGCACGCGCTGCAATTGCTGGCCGCTGGTTTCGATCGCCCGGCCTGCATCGGCGGCATCGTCCAGATTGCTGCCCGCAAGCGTCTTGATCGTCGCCATGCGCAGAACTTGGT
>CAXBKI010000131.1:0-7227 GCA_963975955.1 uncultured Devosia sp. | reverse complement strand
CGATGACCTGCAACTCCATGCCTGTGCCCAGATTGGTGGTCACCGCGCCCAGCCAACCGGTCTGAATGATGCCCGCGATACCGGCCGACAAGGCCGAAAGCATATAGACCGCGACCTTGATGGGGCGAACGGGCACGCCGGTCAGCGTGGCAGCCTGCTCATTGCCACCGATGGCGTAGAGGTGACGGCCAAATTTGGTCCAGCGGAGAACAAAGCCAACGATGAGCGCCAGGACCACCATGTATAGAACGGGGTTGGCGATGCCAAACAGCCAGGCGCCGCCGCCCAGATCGAGCAGGCGTCCCTGGTCCGGGCCAAATTCGAACACCACCGTGTTGTTCGAAGCAACCATGGCAAGGCTGCGGGCAATGGACAGCATCCCCAGCGTCACCACAAAAGGCGGGAACCCCAGATAGGCCACGAGGAGCCCATTGAATGCGCCGATTGCCAGTGACGTCAGGACCGCTGCGGCGATGCCGACTTCGAGACCGTAACCAGCGTTCATGGTGATCGCCAGGATCATGCTCGAAAGACACAGCACAGAGCCAACGGACAGATCGATGCCGCCGATAATGATCACCATCGTCATGCCCAGGGCGATAATGGCGGTGAAGGTGACGTTGCGCGTGATGTTGAAGATATTTTTGGAGGTCGCAAAGGAGTCGG
Source organism: uncultured Devosia sp. (assembly GCA_963975955.1). Taxonomy (GTDB): domain Bacteria; phylum Pseudomonadota; class Alphaproteobacteria; order Rhizobiales; family Devosiaceae; genus Devosia. Next base: position 6,561 of record CAXBKI010000131.1, on the reverse strand, counting down.
TGGCGAATGACAGGAAAATGCACGCCAGGACGATGGAAACCAGAACCCAGAATGCCTGGCTCCTGAGCATGGCCGACAGCCAGGAGTGCTGCTTCTGCGCGATAGTCTGATCGAGTGAGATTGTCATGGGGCTATACCTGTTCGATTGCGCCAGTGATGAGGCCGGTTACCTCCTCCGGTGAACTCTGATCGATGCGCCTGTCGGCTACCTTGTGGCCCCGCCGGAGCACGATGACCCGATCGGCGACACTGAAAACGTCGGGCATGCGATGGCTGATCAGGATCACGGTGACGCCCTGATCCCGCAGACGCTGGATCAGGCTGAGTACCTCGGCGATCTGGCGGACGGAAATGGCGGCCGTTGGCTCGTCCATGATGACCACTTTCGCCTCTGCCAGACGCGTGCGCGCGATGGCGACGGCCTGTCGTTGCCCGCCCGACATGTTCTTGATCAGATCGCGCGGCCGTGTCTCGGACTTGAGTTCGGCAAAAATTTCGCCCGACCGGCGGTACATGGTTGGGTAGTCCAGAATGCGGATTGGTCCCAACCAGCGATGCACTTCGCGCCCGAGAAAGACATTGGCGGCCGCCGTCAGATTGTTGCACAGCGCCAAATCCTGATGGACGATCTCGATGCCATGTCGTCTGGCGTCGACGGGGTTGTGCATGACGAGGTCCTTGCCCTCCATGCGCATGGTCCCCGAGCTTGGCGCAAAATTGCCCGCGATCATTTTGACCAGCGTCGACTTGCCCGCTCCATTGTCGCCCATCAGGCCAACAACCTCACCTGCCTCCAAAGTAAACGAGACATCGTTGACCGCACGAATGGCGCCGAAGTGTTTGGATATGTTCGATAGTTCTAGAATTGGCACCGGCTTTCCTTCCATGCACGAGGCGTCGATCCGAGCCTTGCGGTCGGTTGCCAAGTCGCTGGTTGTATTGGCCTCTCCCAGGACGAAACCTTGCAATATCTATGCAAGAGCTATGTTGGCCCGTCAATCTGCGCCGGCCATAATAAATACTATTAATGAATTGACGCGCGGCGAAAGTGGATATTAGCTGTGATGCAGCAGCATCAGGAGGAGCACTGTGGCGGGATTTCCGGCATGTGCTGAGTGCTGCACATACCTGGGAGAGAGTTATGAAAAGAGCCGCCTTAATGCTTGCCGTTGCTGCGCTTTCACTTGGCGCCGCACCGGCTTATGCCGCCAAGAAGCAACTGGTCATTGTCGTCAAGGGACTGGACAATCCGTTCTTTGAAGCCATCCACCAGGGTTGCCTCAAGTGGAATTCGGAGAACATGGATTCCGAGTATGAGTGCTTCTACACCGGTCCGGCTTCCACCTCGGACGAGGCTGGCGAAGCGCAGATCTTGCAGGACATCCTAAGCAAGCCTGATACGGCCGCCGTTGCCGTCTCGCCATCCAACGCGCCGCTGATCGCCAATACCATCCGCAGCGCCGCGCCAACCATTCCGATCATGACAATCGATGCCGATCTGGCGGCGGCTGACTCCGACCTGCGCATGACCTATCTGGGAACCGACAATTACCTCATGGGCAAGCGGATCGGCGAATATATCAAGGCAGCAAAACCTGATGGCGGGACGATCTGCACCATCGAGGGTAATGCCGCTGCCGACAATATTCTGCGCCGTGCACAGGGCATGCGTGATGCACTGACCGGTCAGGAAGGCCTGACTGCGCTTGCCGGCGAAGGTGGCTGGACCGAAGTTGCCGGCTGCCCTGTGTTCACCAATGACGACGGGGTCAAGGGTGTGCAGGCCATGAGCGATATCCTGGCAGCAAACCCTGATCTAGATGCTTTCGGTATCATGGGTGGCTGGCCGCTGTTTGGCGCGCCCCAGCCCTATCGTGATCTGTTTGGACCCATGAAGGACCGGATTGCCAGCAACGACTTTGCCATTGGCGCTGCTGACACGATCGGCGACGAAGTGGCGATTGCGGGTGAGGGTCTGGTGACGGCGCTGGTTGGTCAGCGTCCGTTTGAAATGGGCTATCTGGCACCCGGCGTCATGATCGACCTGATCGAGGGTAAAGAGGTGGCAGATCCTGTGTTCACAGGTCTGGACGAATGCACCAAGGATACCGTCGACACCTGCATTCAAAAGTAGATTGACCGTTGCAATACCGGAGCGCGCCAATGGGCGCGCTCCGCCTCCCGACTTCGCACCGTTTCAGCCGACATACCAGATTTTGCGGGGATCGTCGGCGGCGCGCTGATAGTCAAAGGCTTCATCGACCATTCTGAGTGTATCGTAGCGCGGCTGCCACCCTAAGGTGTGCCGTGCTTTTGCGTTGTCGAGCCAGTTCGAATGGAATGGTGTTTCGATGCGGACGCTAGAGATGCCGCGCGTCTGCCTGAGGCGCTCGGCCACTACACCGTAGTCGACCGGCTGGTTCATCGCGATGTTGAAGAGTTGCTGGCGAGTGGCAGGATTGTCCAGCGCCGCCAGCATTGCGGCCACAAGGTCGTTGACATGGATGAAGTTGCGCTTGAGCGGTTGTCCTTTCGCGTCAATCAGCAGGGGCACGCGGTTGTTGGCGCGGTACTCAGCGCGTTGCGGGGCGGTGAGGAGTTCATCCCAACTGGGGCCGCCAAATTGGTCACCGAAATCAAGTGCGTGGCGGAAGTCATCCTTCTCCATGATCCACGGCGCGCGCAGGCAGCAGCCATTGAGGCCGTACTGCACATAGTATTGCTCCAGCATCACCTCTTCGAGAACCTTGGAAAGGGCGTAGACCCCTGGATAGGGTCGACGCGGCGAATGCTCGGTGATGGGAGTGTCGAACGCATTTATGATGTGCCCAACGACACAATCCCCGCTAATCAGCATGAACTGCTTCGCTTTAGGGCTCTGACGAAATGCCTCCAGCATCCAGAACATCCCCTTGACCGAGACGTCCATGGCCGTGCGCGGGTCTTCCTTGACTGTCGCCATGTGGATCACATGGGTAACATCGGCCATAGCTCGGTCGACAACAGAGCTGTCTGAGATCGAACCATGCACGGTTTCACGGCGATCACGGGCGGGCAGGGGGCGATTGTGGCACAATGCGCGAACCCGCATATCGGGCCACCGGGCATCTTCCAGCAATCTATCGAGCAAGACCGCGCCGACCTTTCCGGTCGCGCCAGTGATGAGTACGAGCATGTCCGAGCTCCCTGTTTTACTTGTGTCGCGGATCACTCGTCCCCGGATCGCGCGCAGCGCCGCCTTTCCATATTAGCGCGGTAATCTGTGGCGGGCGATACACCCGCCGTCCATCTTCAGGCATCCTGAAACGCCGTCACTTTGCGCGAAATCAAGAACAGGGCGGCGCTCTCGTGGTTGATGTAGAGCGGATTTGCCAGCGCAAGTGATGCGTCGGCTCGTCACCTCAGAATGGGAGAGTTCCTGATGCATTGGGATTTCAAAGATAAAGTTGCCACCGTTACCGGCGCCGCTTCTGGAATTGGTGCCGCCGTTGCGCACCTGCTCGCCCGTTCCGGCGCCAAGATACTGATTGCTGACCTCAATGAAGAGGGCGCGCGTGGCGTTGCCCAGTCCATCGTGGCACAGGGCGGCACGGCCAAGAGCTTTGCGGTTGATGTCAGCGACGCCGTCGAAGTGGAAGCAATGGTGGCCGCTGCGCAACGCGAGTTTGGTGCATTGCATTTGGCGGTCAACAATGCCGGCATTTCCGGCGCGGCCGCGGTGACAGGTGAGTATCCACTCGACAGCTGGCACCAGGTCATTGCGACCAATCTCAATAGCGTCTTTTACGGCATGCGCTATCAGATCCCCGCCATCATGGCGTCGGGCGGCGGGGCTATCGTCAATATGGCCTCAATCCTGGGCTCGGTCGGCTTTGCTTCTGCGCCGGCCTATGTGGCGGCCAAGCATGGTGTGGTGGGGCTGACCAAGACGGCTGCGATCGAATATGCCCGACACGGGATCAGGATCAATTCCATCGGTCCGGCGTTTATCGATACGCCGCTGCTGAGCAATCATCTCGATGCGGCTACTTTGAACGGAATAGCCGGCATGCACCCGATTGGCCGCTTGGGTACGCCGGCAGAGGTTGCGTCATTGACGGCATTCCTGCTCTCGGAAGACGCCTCATTCATCACCGGAAGCTATCACCTGGTGGATGGCGGCTACACCGCCCAGTAGTTGGGAGTGGTGCCATGAACCAGCGGCGCCATTGCCACGTTTGACTCCACTTGCTCCTCTCACCTTATCAAGAAATATCCCCGATGACCTTCAGCGACCTCGATCATGCCCTGGCGCCACGCTCTGTTGCGCTTATCGGCGCCTCAGACCGGCCAGGCTCCCTCGGGACGCTGGTTCTGTCCAATATCATCTCAGGCGGATTTGGCGGGGCGGTGTACCCGGTCAATCCGAAACACAGTCAACTGGGCGGTTTGGCCTGCTTTGCCTGTATTGCCGATGTGCCTGTCGTCCCTGATCTGTGTGTGATTGCAACCCCGGCGCACACCATCCCTGACCTGATCACGGAAATTGGGGCCGCCGGTGGTCGAGCCGTGGTGATCATCACAGCCGGGATCGGCAGCAAAGACCGCTTGCGGGAACGGATGCTGGCTGCTGCTGCCGTGCACGGCGTCAGAATTATCGGACCCAACACAATCGGGCTTCTGGCGCCACATGTCGGCCTCAATGCAAGTTTCACCCATATTCCGGCAAGACCGGGGTCGCTGGCGTTGCTGTCGCAATCAGGGCCATCATTTCGTCGATCATCGACTGGGCCGAGGCCGAGGGAATCGGCTTCTCGCAAATCGTCTCGTTGGGCGACATGGCTGATCTCGACGTCAGCGATTTTCTGACTGTGATGGCCAATGATCCTCGGACGTCGGCCATTCTTATGTATCTTGAATCAATTCCAGACGCGCCAAAGTTCATGGCGGCCGCACAGGCGGCGGTTCGCCGCAAGCCGGTGGTTGCCATCAAGCCGGGCCGCCACGAGGCAGCCGCGCGTGCGGCTCAGACCCACACCGGTGCGCTGGCTGGTGCCGACGGAGTGGTCGATGCCGCTTTGCGGCGCGCCGGGATCATCCGGGTCAGGCACCTGGAGGATCTGTTCTCGGCAGCCGAGATATGTGCGCGGTTCAAGCCGCTGCAGCGCGGTCGCGTTGCAATCGTGACGAATGGTGGCGGGGCGGGGGTGTTGGCCGTCGACGAACTCCTCGACCGCGGGTGCCAGATCGCCGAGTTGACGCCGGAAACGCTGGCGAGGCTCGATGCGTCGCTGCCGAGCAACTGGTCTCGTTCCAATCCGGTTGATATCATTGGCGATGCCAAGGCGGAGCGCTATGTAGCCGCTGTTCGCGCCGTGGCCGAGGATCCCGGCGTCGATCTCGTACTGGTGATGAACTGTCCCACGGCGCTGGCCGAGCCGATGGATGCTGCCGAAGGTGTCAGTTCTGTCGTTGAGAACGGGCTGATTAATGGCAAGCCGGTGTTGGCCACCTGGCTGGGCCAACATGCCGCTTTGAGTGCGCGGCGCCGGCTCAACAGGGCCGGTATAGCCAGCCTCGATACGCCATCAAAAGCCGCAGATGCTGCGGAGATGCTGACCCAATGGCATCGGTCGGCAGACCTGCTGTTGCGTAATTCGGGAATCGAACCGAGCGTTGATGTCGACCGGGGAGCCGTGGCCTTGATCCTGGACGGCGTGGCGCGTGCATCACGCAGCATGCTGACGGAGCCCGAGGCCAAAGCCGTGCTCGCCGCCTATGGAATTGCTGTCCCCCGCACGCTGAAGGTGGCCAGCGTCGCTGCTGTCGGCGAGGCGGCCGCTGATCTACTCGCGAGCGGAGGGCAGGTGGCCGTCAAAATGCTGTCGGGGACACTGACTCACAAATCGGATCTTGGTGGCGTTGTATTGGGCCTGGACACGGCAGCAGCGGCGCAAGCGGCTGCACAACAGATCACAGATCGCTTGACAGCCCACGGTCATGCTGGCGCGCTCGAGGGCTTCAGTGTGCAACAGATGGTGGTTCGGCCGCATGCGGAAGAACTCCTTGTCGGCGTGACGACCGATCCGGTTTTCGGGCCCGTGCTGATGTTCGGAGCCGGCGGCGTGTCGGTTGAAGTTGTGCGTGACACCACCATGGAGTTGCTGCCGGTTGATGATGGCCTGGCAGAGGACATGATTGCGCGTACCAGGATCAGCGGCCTGCTTGCGGGATATCGTAATCGGCCAGCGGCTGACCGCGCCGCCATCGTTTCGGCGCTCAAGGCGGTTTCGCAACTGGTTACTGATTTCCCGCAAATTGCAGCTATCGATATCAATCCGCTGCTGGCGGATTCTGATGGCGTGGTTGCTCTGGACGCCAGGGTCGAGCTTGCCCAGCAGGCGGCCAGCGCACCATCTCCGGCATTGTAGCCAGCGTCCCGCCGTGCTGGGTTCATATCGCCGTGATGGGCGTGATTTGCCGTAACCAATTGCGCATATTGTGCGAACTGAAGAGCAGACAGCTCCAACCAAGGTAAGCTCATGTCCAGCCTCCACGTTTCCACTTTCACTCCCACTCGCT
>CAXBKI010000130.1:0-7326 GCA_963975955.1 uncultured Devosia sp. | reverse complement strand
TCCAGTCGTCTGGGTGAATGCTGGAGCGCGACTGCAGGATGGGGTCGGGATTGGCGTCGCCGGGCAACAGCACCAGTGGAATTCTGCGGTTGGCGCAGAGCGCGGTCAGTTCGTCGACACCATACTGGAAATAGGAGGCGCCGCCGATCAGGCGCAGCACGACCAGACGGGCGTGGGCGACGGTCTTTTCCAGCCAGAGATCGACGGAGAGATTATTGGAAAGGCGCAGCGTATTGGCGAGGCGCAGTTCATCCTCGCCAGCCCGGTCGGCGGCCGCCGCCAGCATGGACAACTCACTATCGGCCGAGCTTGCAAAGACCAGCGCGCCGGGGCGCTGGTCGAGGTCGATGGCCTCGCCCTCCTGCTGGATGGCGCCGGCCTGGGCCGATAGGAGGTGCATTGGGCGCTAAGCCTTTTTGAGGAACTCGGTGCGCAGGACCAGGCCCTTGACCTTTTCGGCATTGCACTCGATTTCGGCGGTGTCGTCGGTAAGGCGAATGTTCTTGACCAGCGTGCCGCGCTTCAGGGTGACAGACGTGCCCTTGACCTTGAGGTCCTTGATCAGGGTGACGGCGTCGCCGTCATTGAGCTGGGTGCCATTGCTGTCTTTGGTGATCTCGGTCATTTTTTGTCCTTGGTTGGCCCCCACCTGACCTCCCCCTGAAGGGGGAGGGACGGATCGAGGATGGGGGTGATCTCAGGCAGCGACGGCCAGGGCGCGCTGCAGGCTTTCAGTAATAGCGGCGCGGTCGAGCGGGCTTTCGCCGATGACGACCAGCGCTGTGTCACGGGCTTCGCCGTCCTTCCAGGGCCGGTCGAAATAGGCGGTCACGCGGGGGCCGACGGCCTGAATGGCCAGTCGCGCCGCCGCCCCGGGGACGGCGGCAAAACCCTTGAGGCGCAGCACGTCGTGGTCGCGAATGGTTGTCTCGACAATCGCCAGCAATTCGTCCTTTCCGGCAATGGACGGCAGGCGGATCGAGAAGCTGTCGAAATCGTCGTGCTCGTGAGTTTGGCCGCCATGTTCAAGCTCGTGATGGCTGGGGCGGTTGGCGATGTCGTCTTCGCTGCCCATGCCCAGGCCGAGCAGCGCCGTGATGTCGACGTGACCGTTGCTGGCCCGCAGAATGCCGACGCCAGGGCGCAGTTCGGCGCGGATATTGGCTTCCACCTTGTCCAGCATGGCGGTGTCGAGCAGATCGGCCTTATTGATCACGACCAGATCGGCCACCGAGAGCTGATCCTCGAACAGCTCGCCAAGGGGTGTCTCGTGGTCAAGCATCTCGTCCTGTCGGCGCTGCGCGTCGACGGCGGCTTCGTCCGAAGCAAAACGACCTTCGGCGAGCGCGGCGGCATCGGCGACAGTCACGATGCCATCGATCGTGACCTGGGCCTTGATCTCGGGCCAGTTGAAGGCTCGGATCAGCGGCTGCGGCAGGGCGAGCCCCGAGGTTTCGATGATGATGTGATCGAACTTGTCCGGGCGGGCGAGCAGCGCCTGCATGGTGGGGATGAACTCGTCCGCCACGGTGCAGCAGATGCAACCATTGGAGAGCTCGACCATATCCTCCTCACGGCAGGTTTCATCGCCGCAGCCGGCCAGAATATCCTTGTCGACACCCAGATCGCCGAATTCATTGATGATCAGAGCGATGCGCTTGCCCTTGGGGGCGTGCGCCAGCAGATGACGCACAAGGGTGGTTTTGCCGGCGCCGAGAAAGCCGGTGATGACGGTGGTAGGAATCTTGCTCATGCCGTGGCTCCGTTGGGGATAGCGGCGCTGCGCGTCGCGAAAACATCATGGAATTTGCCGAACAGGCTGCCCAGCAGCAGCCAGAACACCAGCGCACTGCCGATGGTGACCGCCGCAAATTCGGTGGCAAGGTGGGCAGGCACAGCGCTTGGTTCATCGGGCGCAGCGGGGGCACCGATGATATGGGGCGCCACAACCAGGGCGATGGCTACCGCGAAAGCCCAGCTGGCGCGGCTTTTGGCCAGCAGCAGCAGCGCGCCCCCGGTGGCCAGCACCGTACCGATCCACCAGACCTGGCGGGCAAACAGATCGGCAGCCATAAGCGGGGGCCAGCGTAAAGGTAACAAAACCAGCCATGCCCCAGAGGAAGCCATTGGCAAAGGTGATCGGGATGGCAGCGAACATCGAGACCGCGCCGATGATCAGGGCGAAGCCGGCGGCGGCCAGCATGGTGGCCAGAGTGGTGTAGGCCGTGCGTTCAAGGCCATCTTGCGGCGCCCACTCGTCGGCAGCATGCGCGTGCTCGGCGGCGACCGGAGCCTCGTGGCTATGGGCGGGCGTGCCCTCGGCATGCTCGTGGCCTTGAACTTCCGCCGCGCCATGGCTGTGGCCGGCTTCGCCCTCAAACGTCTCGGCGTGCAGAATCAGTGGCGTGACGCGGGTGTGTTGCAGGACAGCCAGAACCAGGCAAGCACAAAGGGCTGCGAGAACCGCAGCAAAAAACAGGTTGCGAAACATTATCTTCTCTCGTTTTGGCGTTGTCGCGCTTCCAAACCGGGAAACCGGTGTGAACTTTTACAGGAAGCGCTTCAGGCACCTGCCCTAGTGGCAGGGAAACCCCATGGCGTGGCGGGTGTCGTGCGCACCATTGTGCAGGCGATAATCGCCGGCAAAGCCCGTGCCGACCAGCAAGGTCAGGCCGAGCATCAGCGCCAGGACACCAGCGACAAGACGCTGGGAGATCGAGAGAGATTGAAGACCGGTAGTCGTATTGGTCGAGGTATTCATGGCAGCACCCTCCGTGCGCGGAATAGATAGGGCTTTCGCCCGGTTTGTGTGCCGGCAGGTCTCCTGGCTCGCGGTGGAAACAGCCCCTCGCCTTCCCGATCCGAAGATCAGTGGCATATCGAGAGAGCGCACCGCTTACAGTTGCGGGGGCAGCCACGGTTTTGCGCCCTGATGGGTACGTCGCACCGTGTTCCCTTTTGATCCCGCCGGCACAACGGCCTTTGGGAACCAACACAGGGAGTGTGTTTGCCATCAAATGGCGCCGACCGCAATGTCTGGTCGGGCGGTTGCTAGCAAATCGAGGGTCCCGTCAAGGCGGCGGGCAGACGTGCCAGCATGATTTGCACGCCGCAAAGGGCAGCGACTCGGGCTAGTTCACCAGCAGTACGGAGAAATCACGCATGAAACCCATCAAGTTTGACCGCGACGAAACCAAGGCCATCGTCGGCGAGATCCAGGACTATTTCCGCAATGAGCTGGACGAGGACATCGGCGCCATTCCGGCCGAAATGCTGATGGCGTTCTTTGCCGATCGCATGGGCGCCTATTTCTACAATCGCGGCATCTACGACGCACAAAAGCTGATCCGCGAGCGGATGGACAGCCTGACCGACGACATTTTCGGCCTGGAACAGCCAACCAAGCACTTGCGCTGAAATGTGACTTCCGCCCGATGACGGCCCGCGCTAGAGAACGCGGCCGGCGCCGGTCCGGTCCATTCAGGAGGAAGCCGTGGGCTTCAACTTCGCCACGCTGGCCCCGATCGGGCTGCTGCTCGCATCCAATATCTTCATGACTTTTGCCTGGTATGGGCATCTGAAATGGCCGAGCTCAGCGCTTTGGACGGCGGTGTTGATAAGCTGGGGAATTGCGTTTTTTGAATACTGGCTGGCCGTACCGGCCAACCGGATCGGGGAAGCCGTCTACTCCCCCTCCGAGCTCAAGACCATCCAGGAGGTGATTTCCCTATCGGTCTTTGCGGTATTCACGGTGTTCTACTTCGGCGAAAAGCTGACGCTGAACCATGGCGTCGGATTCGGTCTGATCGCACTGGGCGCCTTCTTCATCTTCAAGGGCCCGCTCAAATAGGCTGGCAATCGCCGCACCGAACCTCCCCCGGAAGGGGGAGGAAACCGTGCGGGACCAGAAGGTCGGGGCATCAGCCAAGGCAATCGGCGAGGCTGGTGGCGAGACCACGCAGCAGGTCGGGATAAAGCTCGACGCCCTCGGGCAAGCTGCTGCCTTCCGGGTCAAGCGTGCCGGATTTGGCGGTGCTGCCTTCGGTTATGGCGCTGATGATGGTGGGGGCGAAATTGGGTTCGGCGAAGACGCAGGTGGGACCCAGATCGGCGAGCTTGGCCTTGAGTTCATCAATCCGGGCGGCGCCGGGCATTGTATCGGGGATCACGGTTATCGAGCCGGCCAGGTTCAACCCAAAGCGCGCCTCAAAGTACTGATAGGCATCGTGAAAGACGATGAACGCCTTGTCCTTGACCGGTGCCAGTATGGTGGCAATTTCGTCTTCCAGCGCGTCCAGCTTGAGCCGCTCGGCATCGGCGTTATCCTGATAGGCCGTGGCGTTGTCGGGATCGGCCTCAGCCAGGGTGTCGGCGATCTGGGTGACCATCAGCTTGGCATTTTCCGGATCAAGCCAGAAGTGCATATCGCCCTCCTCATGCTCGTCATGCGCGTGGTCATCGTGAGCATGGTCATCATCGTGATCGTGGTCCTCGCCTTCATGCATATGCGGTTCGAAGGCGCCGCCTTCGCGCACGGGCAGGAGTGTGATGCCGGGGGCATCGGCAAGCTCCACGACGGTGGCCTTGCCGGACAGGCTTTCGAGCGCGTCGCTGAGGAACAGCTCCATGCCATGCCCGGTCCAGAAGACGATATCGGCGGATTCCAAAGCGCCCGCATCAGAGGGCCTGAGCGCATATGTGTGTGGTGAAGCGGCGCCCTTGACGATCAGCGTCGGCTCCCCAACGCCGGCCATGACGGCGGCAACCAGAGAATGCACTGGCTTGATGGAGGCCACGACATTGGGTACGGCCCAGGCCGTGGTGGTCAGGAGCGCGGTGGCGAGGACAGCAAGGGGGGCGAGCAGTTTCATCGGAAGAGCCTTGTGGTGGTCACAGGATGCACGGCGAAATGTTATGTTATTACGCTTGCAGCGGTGTTATGCTATAACGTATTGGAAGTCGTCAAGAGGCGATGGATGGATGTCGTGGCAGAAAAAGAGAACCTGATCACACTGACCGGCGCCGGCGTGGTCCGGGGCGGCCGGACGCTGGTCAGCGGCGTGGACCTGACGATCGCACGGGGCGAAATCGTCACGCTGATCGGGCCCAATGGGTCGGGTAAATCGACCACGGCCAAGCTGGCCACCGGTGTGCTCAAGCCGAGCATGGGAACGGTGACGCGCCGGCCTGGGCTGCGGATCGGCTATGTGCCGCAAAAGCTGACCATCGACTGGACCTTGCCCCTGACGGTGGAACGGCTGATGACGCTGACCGGGCGGTTTTCCGAGCCTGAGATTATATCGGCGCTGGAGGCGGTGGGTGCCGCGCGGCTGCTCAAGGCGGCGGTGCAGGAATTGTCGGGCGGGGAATTCCAGCGCGTACTGTTTGCCCGCGCGATGATCCGTGATCCCGATCTGCTGGTACTGGACGAACCGGTGCAGGGCGTGGACTTCTCGGGGGAAGTGGCTCTGTACGAACTGGTCCGGAAAATTCGCGACACTACCCGCAGCGGCATTCTGATGATCAGCCACGACCTGCATGTGGTGATGGCGGAAACCGACACGGTGATCTGCCTGAACGGGCATGTCTGCTGCCGCGGCACGCCCGCAGCGGTGCAGAACAGCCCGGAATATCTGCGGTTGTTCGGCGAGCGGGCCTCGGGCGCCCTGGCGCTGTATCAGCACCATCACGACCACGAGCACCATGATGACGGCTGCGTGGTGGCAGAGGGACATGCGCACGACCATAGCCACAGCCACGAGGGCCACGACCATGTTCGGTGACTATTTCTCACGCGCCCTGATCGCGGGCGTCGGCCTGGCCTTGGTGAGCGGGCCGCTGGGCTGCTTTGTAGTGTGGCGGCGAATGGCCTATTTCGGCGACACCATGGCGCATTCAGCGCTGTTGGGGGTAGCGCTCTCGATCATCCTGTCGGTCAATATGACGCTGGGCGTGTTTGCCGTGGCGGCCCTCGTGGCAGGCGCGCTGATCGTGCTGCAGCGGCAGGCGTCGTTGTCGACCGATGCGCTGCTTGGGATACTGAGCCATTCCACTCTCGCCGTGGGGCTGGTGCTGGTGGGATTTCTGACCACTGTGCGGATCGATCTGATGGGATTTCTGTTCGGCGATATTCTGGCGGTTTCGGTGCAGGACATTGCCATCATCTATGGTGGCGGCATCGCCATTCTGGCCATTCTGGTGCTGGCCTGGCGCCCGCTGATGGCCTCGACGGTCAGCCCCGAACTGGCCGAGGCCGAAGGACTGCGACCTGAAGCCAGCCGACTGGTATTGATGATCCTGATGGCCAGCGTTATCGCTATCGCCATGAAGCTGGTGGGCGTGCTGTTGATCACCTCGCTGCTGATCATTCCGGCCGCAACCGCCCGACGACTGAGTTCCACGCCCGAAATGATGGCCGGGGTGGCCGCTGTGTTGGGGGCACTGGCCGTCATCGGCGGGCTGTTTGGCTCACGCACCTGGGACACCGCATCGGGTCCTTCAATCGTGGTCATGGCATTGATCGTTTTTTTGGTGTCGCTGACGGTTCCCGTTGCGCGGCTATTTGGCAGGAGAACACCGCATGGCACATAGTCACGTCGTTCCAGGCGACCTGACCCGCAATCAGGGGCTGGTGCTGGGCGCGCTCAACGCTTCGGGTGCGCCGCTGAGCGCCTATGACATTCTGGACACGCTACGGGCCGACGGACTGCGGGCGCCGCTGCAGGTTTATCGCGCGCTCGACAAGCTGGTCGAGCGCGGATTGGCGCACCGGCTGGAGTCGCTCAATGCCTTTGTGGCCTGCGCCGATGAACATTGTCATCGCAAGGGACTGATCGCCTTTGCCATCTGTGCCAAATGCGGCAAGGTGGACGAATTCGCCGACGCCGTCATCGAAGAGCGACTAGGCGCCTGGGCAACCGAAAAAGGCTTCAAAGTCGAGCAGACGACGATGGAAATCCGCGGCCAATGCGCGGCATGCCTGGCGGCGGCCTAGCCGGATACCGCTTCGCCAAAGCTCAGGAAGTGCACGGCAGCGGCGCCGTAGACGCGACGGTCCTCAAGGGTGAAGGCGTCAGGAATGACCACCTCGGCAGCGGCGCTCTCCTCAAACACCAGCGTGGCGCCAGGCGCCAGCCAGCCGCCCCTGGCCAGACCCGCCAGTGCTAGTTCACCAAGGCCCTGGCCATAGGGTGGATCGAGAAACACCAGATCAAACTTGCCGAAAGTGCCTGTGGGCCCCAGATCGACGGCGTCGCGGCGCAGCAGCTTGGTGTTGCCGCCAACACCAAAGGCTTCGATATGATCGCGGATGAGGCCGCGCGCCTC
>CAXBKI010000129.1:0-7330 GCA_963975955.1 uncultured Devosia sp. | reverse complement strand
TTTTTTCTCGGTCTGCAGGTCCGTGTAGAACTTCAGTGCTGCGGCACCGGCAGCGTCGTTGTAGGCAACATTGCCATCGCTGTCATAAGGCACGCCGCCGTTCTGGCGAACCAGCACCTCACGCCACCAATGATGGTCCTGACCGGCCATGTCCATGGTGATGCCGGCGGTCGTAATATTGCCGCTGCCGTCGCGCTTTGTGGTGGCTTCGGCAGCCGCCAGCAGTTCATCAAGATTGGTCGGCGGCTGAAGGCCGGCCTCATCGAACAGCGCCTTGTTGTAGAACAAGGCCAGCGAACGCACTGCGGTGGGCAGGCCGTAATAGTCTTCACCGCGCTTCATTGCCGAAACGATCGGGAAGAAGTCCGCCTCTATCTCGGCATGCGGAAACACCGCTGGATCGAGTGGCTGAATGAGGCCGCCATTCACGAACTGGTCGGTCCAGCCGTAAAAGAGCTGCACAACATCGGGGCCCTGGCCGGCGACCTTGGCGGCGACGACGCGCGTCTGGTAGTCGGCATAGGGAAATGTGGTCTGCTTGACGGTGATGTCCGGGTTTGCAGCTTCGAATTTCTCGATCAGCTGGTCCATCGCCTGAACACGGCTGTCAAAGACATACTGCCAGTACTCGATTTCCACGGCCTGGGCGGAGCCCAGCGCCAGAAAGCTGATGCCGGCCGCGAGACCTGCCATCTTCGCTTTGGTGAACATAATTTCCCTCCTTTTTACCGCCGATGCTCCGGCGGCCATGTCTGATGCGAGACAGGCGCACGACCGCCAATCCACCATTAGCGTGAGATATGCGAGAGGGCCTTGTCAATAAAATAATCTACTTGAGTTATTCTGTTTGGCGGCTAGTCTGAATTTTCCACCTGGTGTATGCGAGAAAACGGAGGGCCCGACAGAGTGAACAGCCGCAGCAAAAAGATACTGCGCCAGCGCGTCGCCATCGGCTCCAATCCCGAACGCAATAGAGCCCATAATCGCCGGGTCGTGCTCGAAGTCATCCGCATGCACGAGCATCTGGGACGCACCGAAATTGCCCGCCGTGCGCAGATAACACCGCAGGCTGTGGCCAATATTGTCGAAGAACTGCTTGAAGAGGGGCTGCTGATCGAACTGGGCCGGCTACGGTCTGGGCGCGGCCAGCCGCCGATCCAGTTTGCGGTCAATCCCAATGGCCCGTTGACGGCGGGCATCGAAGTGGCCGCCGACCATATGGTGACGGTGCTGCTCGATCTCTCGGGTGGAATTCGTGGACAATCCGTCATCGCCCTGGGCCCGGACAGCCAGGGCCCGGATGCCGTGCCCGAACTGGCCGCGGCAGAAGTTCGCAAGCTCCAGGCCACGCTGGGCACAGACAACAGCACACTGCTGGGGATCGGCGTCGTCATGCCCGGCCCGTTCGAGATCGAAGGCATGAGCTCGGTGGGTCCGGCGACCCTGCCCGGCTGGGCCGGCGTGGATCCTGCGCCGCTTTTCGCAAAGGCAACCGAGCAGCATGTCGTTGTGGAAAACGACGCCACGGCAGCCGTGGTCGGCGAGCGCCTCTATGGGGCGGGCCGGCAATTGGGCACTTTCTGCTACCTGTATTTCGGCGTGGGACTGGGTCTGGGCGTCATTCAGGATCGCCGCCCGGTGCGCGGGGCCTTCGGCAATGCGGGCGAAATCGGCCATGTGGGCCTGACGCCGCGCAGGGGCAAGGTCATCTATGGCCCGGCAGGCGCGCTCGAACGCTTCGTCTCCGTGTTCGCGCTGCGCGAGCGCCTCGCCATGGCCGGCATTTACACCGCCAATGTCGACGATATCCAGAAGCTTCATGACGAAGCGAACCAGACCCTGCTCGACTGGATCGCCATGGCTGCCGACTATCTGGCCCCCGCTGTCGCCATGCTGGAAAATATCTTCGATCCGGAGACGGTTATTTTTGGCGGCGGCCTGCCGGATTCGGTTCTCGATGCGGTCATCGCCGCCCTCGAACCGTTGCCGGTGTCGGTGGCAACGCGCCCGCAGCGCTCCCAACCGCGGGTTCTGCGCGGGCAGACCGGGCAACTGACCGCCGCCCTGGGCGCAGCGGCCCTGCCGCTGCTCGATACCATCTCGCCCCACCTAAGCGTCGCCGACCCGGCGAACTGACATCTCCTCCTATTCGGAAATTCCTGATGCTTACCAGTCGCGAACGGCTCCGGCTTGAGGCCGCCAAGCCCCATCTCGTTACCCTCCTTCACAGGCTCGGTCGCCTTGGATCGCCGATCACCGTCATGAATACCGGGGCGCATCCCGATGACGAACAGAACGGCATGCTGGCGACGCTGCGCCACCAATATGGCATGCGGATCGTCATTGCCTGCTCGACGCGGGGAGAGGGTGGGCAGAATATCCTGGGGCCGGAGCGCGGCGGCGCGCTTGGCGTGTTGCGCTCACGCGAAATGGAAGAGGCCGCACGCGCCATCGACGCCGATGTGGCCTGGCTCGGCCATGGACCGGACGATCCCGTGCATGATTTCGGCTTTTCAAAGTCGGGCCCAGATACCTTGGCACGCTGGGGCCATGACCGGACTGTGGAGCGCTTGGTCCGCGCCTATAGACAATTCCGCCCCGACATCGTCATCCCCACCTTTCTCGATGTGCCGGGCCAACATGGCCACCATCGTGCCATGACGCAGGCGGCCGAAACCGCACTGGCGCTGGCCGCCGATCCCCAGGCCTTTCCCGAACACGCGTCAGAAGGTCTCGCGCCCTGGAGCGTACGAAAATACTACCTGCCGGCCTGGTCCGGCGGCGATAATGGCTATTACGATGACGAGGGACCTCCACCGGCCACCACAACGATTGTGAAAGCCAAGCAGGCTGACGTGGCGACCGGGCTGCCCTATGAGCGGATGGGCGAGATATCGCGCACTTATCACGCCAGCCAGAACATGGGTCATTGGCGTCACCCTGCGACGCTTTGCTGGGACCTGCACCTGGTCAACGGCACGGCTGAAGCCGACATCACTGCCGGCCTGCCGCTCAAGCTGGCAGACATCGGGCCGCATGAAAGTCTGGTCGCGGCGGACAGGTCCATTGCCGATGCCATTGCCGCTTTCCCGGATGTGAAAGCGTTGATCGGGTGCCTTATGGGGGCGCGCGCCGCCATCCGTCGGGTGCAAGGCGAATTGACGGATGATCTTGGCGCTTTGCATGGCCATCGGCTGGAGCGCAAGCTCGTGGAAATCGACGACGCAATCGCGGCGGCGGCCAATGTCCGGGTGCTGGCAAGCCTGTCGTCGGCCCAAATGGTGCCCGGCGGCAGCGTCGACCTCCTGGTCGAGGTGGAGCCAGGACTGGCCAGGGCCATCGAGATCAAACCACTGACCGGCCAAGCACTTGAGCCCGTGCCCGCTTTTCCCGTTGGCACCAGTGCCAAGGTGACGATGGCAGTCCGCCCGGACGCAGCCATCGCCAACGCCTTCCGCCCAAATTGGCAGAGCCTGGGGGGTAATGGCGCCTTGTCACTCCAGGTCAATGCCCAGATCGCCGACGAATGGATCTCTTTCATGGTCGATACCGAAGAGCCATTTGAAGTAGCGCCGCCGCATCCCCTTAACCTGTCGCCGGAAGCGCTTATCCTCAAATTGCCGGCCGGAGGAAGCCACCATATTGCCGTCCAGCCGGCGCAGGCCGCGCCCCAGATCAGCATGGACACACCGTCCGGGCTCAGTGTGATCGCGGCAGAGGGCGGGCTGACCTTGAACGCCACGCCCGAGCTGGCCCCGGGGCACTACGCCCTGCCCGTTTCCATAGAGGGGCAGATCGCCCATGCAGTGACGCCGATCGCCTACCCTCACATCGGCCGCACACGCTTCGTCCGACCACTCACGCTCGATGTGCTGGCGCTCGATCTGGTGCTGCCCAAGTCCAAGGTCGGCTATGTTGCCGGAGGCAGCGATCGCGTCTTCCATTGGCTCGAGCGCATGGGCGCTGACCCGGTCTTGCTCGACGCCGAAACCCTGTCGGGAAGCCTGGCTGGTCTGGACACCATCGTGGTCGGCATTTTCGGCTATGGCACGCGACCAGATCTGGCTGCCGCCAATCCGCGCCTGCACACATGGCGGGCATCTGGTGACGCTCTATCACCGCCCCAGCGACGGATGGAATGCGGACACGACGCCACCACGCCGGCTGGTCATCGGCTCGCCCTCCCTGCGCTGGCGGGTAACCAATCCGGACGCGGCCGTCACGATACTGGCGCCTCAACACAAGCTGCTCACCGGCCCCAACCGCATAACCAGCGCGGATCTGTCGGGCTGGGACAAGGAGCGCGGCCTTTACTTCGCATCCGCATGGGATGACGCCTATGAGCCACTGTTCTCGATGAGCGATGCCGGAGAAGCCCCGTTGACCGGCTCGCTGCTGTCCGCTGAAATTGGCAAGGGGCGCCACACCCATACCGGTCTCGTGCTGCACCACCAGCTCGACAAACTGGTGCCCGGCGCCTTCCGCATCATGGCCAATCTGCTGCAGCCGGCCTGATATGTCCAAGGCGGTTGCGCCCGATATCGGCATAGTCTGGCTTATGTGCGACATGAGCCTTGTCACCATCATGACCGTTCTGGTCAAGATCGGCGGGACCGACTATCCCGCCGTTCAGATGGTGTTCATCCGCTCCCTCGTGGGCCTTGTGAGCGTGCTGCCGCTGGCCTGGCGGCAGCGACAGGCCTTGCGACAGACGCGGGAATTGGGGCGCCATGTTTTCCGGGTTTTCTGCAACACGGCCGCACTCAACGCCAATTTTGCGGCCCTGACCGCCCTGCCACTGGCGCTCGCCAACGCCATCGGCTTCATGCGCCCGCTGGTGGTGCTGGCCCTCGCCACCTTCCTGCTGGGAGAGCGTTCCGGACCGTGGCGCTGGATCGGCGCAGGTATCGGCTTTGTCGGCGTGCTGATCATGGTGGCGCCCGGCGAGATTGCCTGGAATACCGGCATTCTCGCAGCGCTCGCCGCCGTATTGTTCGGCTCGCTGGCTACGGTACAGACCCGAGCACTCAAGGGAGAAAACACCACAGTGCTGATGGTTTTCTATACGGTGGGACTCACCGTGTTTTCTGCCATTCCCGCTCTGCTGGTCTGGAAGCCCGTTGATGCGGCAGCCCTGCCCCTATTGCTGGGCATCGGCGTCATCGCCCAGATCGCGCAATATTGCTATTTGCGCGCCTACCAGTCGACGCCTGCCAATGTGCTGGCGCCGCTCGGCTATCTCTCGATCGTGCTGGCGATCCTGGCCGGATTTTTTGCCTTTGGCGAGGTGCCTGCGTGGACGACGATTGCCGGTATTCTCACCATTCTGAGTGCGCTGGTGTTTACCGCGCGGCTCGAGCGCCGCCGACCAAGCAAGGAATTGCAGACCAATGACCCAGACATTTGATATTGCCGTGATCGGCCTTGGCGCCATGGGCAGCGCCGCGCTTTATCAATCGGCCCGACGTGGCGCCAGTGTGGTGGGCATAGACCGTTTCCATCCCCCGCATGTCCACGGCTCCACTCACGGCCAGACGCGCATCACCCGCCGGGCCATCGGGGAGGGCGAAGTCTATGTGCCGCTCGCCACACGTTCGCACGAAATCTGGCGAGAGCTGGAAAGCGCCAGTGGCAAGAGCCTTCTGCACGAAGTCGGCAGTATCATCATCTCGGAGCGCGACGATGATGTGCAACGACCGGGGCGCACCGGCTTTATCCGTCGTTCCATCGCCGCGGCCGAACGCTACGGGATTGCCCATGAAGTCCTTGATGCAGCCGAAATTCGGCGCTTTCCGCACCTGACGCCCATTGATGCCGAAATCGGCTATTACGAGCCGGGTGGCGGTTATGTCGTCCCCGAAAATTGCGTCGCAACCCAGCTGGAGCTGGCGGAGAGACAGGGGGCCATGCTGCAGCTGGAACGCAAGGTGGTGCGGCTCGACGCGCGGCAAGACTCGGTGCATGTGCATTTCGAGGATGGCTCAGAGCTATTGGCAGGACAGGTCATCGTTTCGGCCGGTCCGTGGGCGCCAGGGCTACTGGGTGCGCCCTTTGACAGGGTACTCAAGCCCACGCGGCAAGTGATGCATTGGTTCGCGCTGGATAGGGATGCACCGCCATCCTGGGAGCAATCGCCGGTCTTCATGTGGCCGCATGGGGATAGCGAGGACGGGTTCTTCTATGGTTTTCCGTCCCTGGACGGACAGAGCTTCAAGACCGCTGGCGAGTTTTATGGCGCGGCCAGCGACCCGGACAAGCTCGAGCGCGAGGTATCGGCAGCCGAGAGCCAGCGCATGTTCGATACCCATATCCGCGGACGCCTTGCCGGAGCAACGCCTCACGCCGTCGCCACCGCGACCTGCATATATACTGCGACGGCGAACAGCATGTTCCTGATCGACCGCCACCCGGCGCACGACAATATCTTGGTCGTGTCGCCCTGCTCGGGACACGGATTCAAGCACTCTGCCGCCATTGGCGAAGCGGTCACGCAATGGGTGCTGGATGGCCAGCCGGGCATTGATCTGTCCAGCTTCAAGCTGGCGCCCCTGCTCACACCGAACTGAGACCACCTCTCCACAAAAAAACAGCCCCCGATCCGGTACAGGATCGGGGGTTCGCGCCGCATTGCGGCAGAAACGGCCCGCGGCAGGGAGGTTCCCGCGAGCCGGAGAGGCATGATCAGCGCCTTGCGGGCTGGATCAGGTTGGCCATGATGCGGAAGGCGCCCGGGGTCAGCTTGTCGAGCTGATGATGCAAGACGAGGCTGGTGTGGGTGTGGCGCCCCTCACCTATCTCTGCGGAGAGCAGCGAGCCGCTCAGCGGCTCTTCGCCTGCATCGCTCATGGCGAGAAGCGGCTTATAAACCTCGTCCCATTCAGAAGCGAAGTAGAGCCCGCGCTCCTTGTCCCAGTTCGCCCAATCTTCTTCGGTGATGCGATTGGGGTAGTTGAGCAGCGGATGGTCGGGCTCAAGCACGGTTACCGCGGCATTTGCATCGGTCACGCGATAGCGGATCGAGGGCGAGCCGATCTTGAGATAGGCCAGCGGTACGGTGGCGGTGTCCCACCCGTCTGACGGACGATGGTAGAGCGTCACCAGGTGGCCACCATTCTTGACCCATTCATGCACACCCGGCAGCGCCGCCACGAGGTCCTTGCGGCGACCGAAGGAGAAGATGCCCACGACCAGGGTATCGAGGTCGCGATAGGCACCCGCTTCCATGTCGGAGGGGCTCAGTTCCTTGAGGTCGACGCCCAGACGCTGCAGCCAGATCGCCACATTGTCGTTGCCGCCCCCGATATAGCCGATCTTGCCATCGGGGATGAGC
>CAXBKI010000128.1:0-7347 GCA_963975955.1 uncultured Devosia sp. | reverse complement strand
CTCAGGCCGAACGGCAGCTCGCCACCTTCCCGCCGCTGGTGTTTGCCGGTGAGGCGCGTGAGCTCAAGGCACGTCTGGCCGCTGTGTCCCGCGGCGAGGCTTTCCTGCTGCAGGGGGGTGACTGCGCCGAGAGCTTTGCCGAGCATGGTGCCGATCACATCCGCGATTTCTTCCGCGTCTTCCTGCAAATGGCGGTGGTGCTGACCCACGGCGCCTCCAAGCCGGTGGTCAAGGTCGGCCGCGTCGCCGGCCAGTTCGCCAAGCCGCGCTCCGCCGATACCGAGGTCATCGATGGGGTCGAGCTGCCCAGCTATCGCGGCGACATCATCAACGCCATCGACTTCAACGAAGGCGCGCGCGTCCCCGATCCCGATCGCATGCTGCAGGCCTATCGCCAGTCCGCTGCCACGCTCAACCTGCTGCGCGCCTTCTCCATGGGCGGCTATGCCGAACTGACGCGTATCCACGAGTGGACCGTCGGCTTCATGAAGGGCTCCAACTGGTATCCGCGCTACGAGGAAGTCGCCCGCAAGATCGACGACGCCATCACCTTCATGGGCGCTCTCGGCCTTACCCCGGACAATACCCCCGCTCTCAAGCAGACCAGTTTCTACACGAGCCATGAAGCCTTGCTGCTGGGCTATGAAGAAGCGTTGACCCGGCGCGATTCCATTTCCAACGACTGGTACGCCACTTCTGGCCATATGCTGTGGATCGGCGATCGCACGCGCCAGCCCGATGCTGCCCACGTCGAGTATTTTGCCGGCATCAAGAACCCCATCGGCATCAAGTGTGGTCCCTCACTGAGCAGTGACGACCTGCTGCGCCTGCTCGATCGGCTCAATCCCACCGACGAAGCCGGCCGCATCACCCTGATCGGCCGCTTTGGCGCCGACAAGGTGCAGGATCACCTGCCGCGACTGATCGAAACCGTGCAGAAGGCGGGGCGTACCGTCGTCTGGTGCTCCGATCCGATGCACGGCAACACCATCAAGGCCTCTACCGGTTTCAAGACGCGCCCCTTTGATCGGGTGCTGTCCGAGGTGAAGTCGTTCTTCGCGGTCCACCGCGAAATGGGAACCTATGCCGGCGGCGTCCATATCGAGATGACCGGCGACGACGTGACCGAATGCGTCGGTGGTGTGTCTGCGGTAACGGAAGCCTCGCTGTCGGATCGCTACCACACCTATTGTGACCCTCGCCTGAACGCCAGCCAGGCGCTCGAACTGGCATTTCTGGTCGCCGAGGAAGTGCATGCGCCACGGCCGTCGCGGCAGGGACTTGCCGCCGGCGAATAAACTCGCAATGAATTGAACTGACCAGCAACGCCGAGCGTTAGGCTGGTTGCGCACGCGTGGGTAGCGCATTCATTGCCGTGCCTCGCGCTTTGACCAAGAAGGACTCGCATGCCCAGATCATTGTTTCCTTCTGCGTCGCCAGAGACCCGTGAGCGGCTGGAGACCGATCCGACGCTCAAACTGGTCAATGAGTTTGACTGGTCAACCACGCCGCTGGGCCCGATTCCCGGGTGGCCCGAAAGCCTAAAGGGCGCCGTGCGCGTGATGATGTCGGCCTCGGCGCCGATGGCGATGCTGATCGGGTATGAGGGCATTCTGGTCTACAACAATGCCTATGGCCTGTTTGCCGGGCAGCGCCATCCTGCCATTTTCGGCATGCCTGCACTGGATGCCTGGCCCGAGGCGGCGGAGTTCAATGCCGACAAGATCGAACGTGGCATGCGTGGCGAGACGATCACCCTGCGTGATCAGGAAATGATGCTCAACCGTTACGGCCAGCCCGAAGCCACCTGGATGGACCTGCACTACAGTCCCGTATTGGGGGAGGATGGTCTCCCGCAGGCGGTGTTTTGCGTGGTCCTCGAAACGACCGATCAGGTTTTGGCCAAGCAGGCACTGGCGCGCAGCGAGGAGCGTCTGTCGCTGGCCTTGAGCGGGTCAGGCCTGGTCGGCACCTGGGATTGGGATGTGGCCCAGGACAGGGTCACCGCTGATGACCGCTTCGCCGAACTTTTCAGCCTGGATCCGCAGCAGGCCGGGCTGGGCGTGCCGGTCAAGCAGTTTCTCGCCGGCGTGCATCGCGATGATGCCGAGCGCGTCGGCACCGAGATTGCGACCTCCATTCGCGAGAAGACCAATTACCGCTCCGAATTCCGCGTGCTGGATTCCAAGGGGCAGGTCCACTGGGTGGATGCGTCCGGCCGGCCCCGATATAACAGCGATGGCGTCATTCAGCGCTTTCCCGGCGTGCTGGTGGATATCACCGAGCAGCGTCGCATCACCACAGCTCTGGCCGAAAGCGAGCTGCGCTTCCGCACTCTGGCCGATGCCATGCCGCAAATGGTCTGGTCCACGCTGCCCAATGGCTTTCACGAATACTATAACGCCCGTTGGTACGAGTTCACCGGCGTGCCGGTCGGCTCGACAGATGGCGACGGCTGGAACGGCATGTTCCACCCCGAGGATCAGGAGCGCGCCCGTTCGGTCTGGAGTCATTCGCTGCAGACCGGCGAACCCTACAAGATCGAATACCGGCTCAGGCACCACACCGGTGCCTATCGCTGGGCGCTGGGTCTGGCCCTGCCGATCCGCGATGACAGCGGCACTATCGTGCGCTGGATCGGCACCTGCACCGATATTCACGAGACCAAGCTGTCGGCCGAAGAGCGCGAACTCGTCTCTCAGGAACTCAGCCATCGCATCAAGAATATCTTCGCGGTTCTGACCGGCATCATCAGCCTGTCCGCGCGGGGCCGCCCCGAGATCAAGCCATTTGCCGACGAGTTGCGCCAGCGCATCTATGCGCTGGGCGAGGCGCATGACTTCGTCCGTCCGCATAGCCGCGATTCTCAACCGACCGCCAGCCAGTCCTCACTGCGCTCGCTGGTCGATCGCCTGATGCGGCCCTATCATGCCGGTGACGTTGCGCGAGTGGCTTTCGAGGGCGATGATGCGACCATCGATGATGGGGCGGCCACGCCACTGGCCCTGCTATTCCATGAACTGGCGACCAATGCGGCCAAATACGGCGCATTGTCGGTAGACATGGGGCATGTTGTGCTGACGGGTCAGGGTGGGGTGGACGGTCGCTACCGGCTGACCTGGAAGGAATTTGGTGGTCCTGCCGTGGCTCCAGGCAATTCCAGCGGCTTTGGCTCGCGGGTCATCGAACTGAGCGTTCAGGGGCAGTTGCGCGGTGAGCTGGAACGCGTCTGGGATGCCGATGGTCTGCGCGTGGAGATCGATCTTCCGCTGGACGCGCTGACCAGATCAGCAAGGCTGCAGAGCGCCCATTAGGTGGCGCTCAACGTGCCGAACAGTTGCAGGCGGCGCGGTGGCGCCGTTTCGGTAGCCCGGTGACGCGCCACGGCATATGACACGGCATCCCGCAGATCCTGATCGGTAACCGGCTTGGGCAGCACGCCGATCGTGCCGGGTACGCCGTCTCCCAGCTGTGCCGGGTTGGCGGTCATGAACATCACGGTGACACCGTGTGTCTGCGACAGGATGCGGCCGATAGTGATTCCGGTGGCGCCGTCCCGCAGGTTCAGATCGACAAGGGCCACGTCGGCCTCGCTTGCCAAAGCCAGCGCCGCGCGCTGCTCTGATGCGATCCCGACAGGCGTATAGCCCATCTCCTCGATCACATGTTCGATCTCTGTGGCGACGAAAATCTCGTCTTCAACCACCAGTATTCTGCAAGTCACGATACCAACTCCTTCGATACAATGCGTCAACTCGTGTAACGGAACCCCCAAGTGCCCGACTGGTTGCCAAATATCTGGGCTTTTGAACAACCGTGATCAAGAATGCCCGCACTGCGTTACCAAAATGGCAATGGCCAGACCCTCCCGTCAACCCATTTAGCCCGATGTTAACCCTAATGCTTCATAGCTTTGGTCAGCTCATACATGCTGTCGAACCGGAGAAACCCATGAAGCGCTTCCTCAAAGGCGTCGTTGCCGCACTGGTCCTGTCGACAGCAATGCCCGCATTGGCTGCTGACTATCCAGAGTTGCGCCCGGCCTATCCCGAGCAGTGGCAAAATCCCGACGATGATCTGCGTTTCGAGTTCGGCACGCGCTATTGGATGTCCTGGGGTGAGCAGGATGCCAGCTATGGCGGCGGGGGCGGCCCCGGTGACATTGGCGTCTCCAGCCGCGACTTCACCCATATCGGTGAATTGCATGGCAAGATCGAGGACCTTTCCACCCAGACCTATCTGAGCGGCAAGGCCGGTATTGGCCTGTCCACCACCGGCACCTATGCGCTGACGCCATCCGCCTCCGGCTCACTGGGGCGCAATTCCACGATTGGTTACGCTGGCGCCGATTTCGGCTGGCTGCCCGCCGGCGACATGAGGCAGGGCGCGGCCTTTGGCGGCTTCGTCGGCTACCAGTACTGGAAGGACGCTCCCGACATCGGCACGGCGCAATATGGCACGGCCTTCAATGGCGGTGGGACGCCCACCGCGTTCGGCAGCGCCAGGAATGACCTCGACATTCACGCGCTGCGCATCGGCATCAAGGGGCAGGCCGATTTTGACGCCTTCGATGTGCAGGGCGAAGTCGCCGCCGTGCCCTATGCCAATATCTCCGGCACTGTGGGCGGCAGCTCGCCCACCGGTTTTACCTTTGGCGGCACCAATTACCAGGAACGCGCACCCACCACCCTGAGCGGTCGGGGCTATGGCGTGATGGCCGAAGGTCTGGTCGGATTTCATCCCACCAGGAACCTGACGCTACGTGTCGGCGGTCGTGCCTGGTATGTCGAAGGCCAGCTCGACGCCCGGCTGGCTACCAATTCGGGCGGTGTCAACAACGCGGCCCTGAACCTGCCGAGCAATTTTGCCCGTATCTTCCGCTATGGCGCCTTGTTTGAGATGACCGGCCGCTTCTAGCGCCGGGCGAGTTGGCCTTGCCCGCTTGCCCTCCTTGGGGGGAGGGGATAAGTCTTGCGCGCGTTCCGGCATCCGCTTGCCGCTGCGCCCCAAGCCACTCACAAAACGGGCAGATTTATCGTGACAGACCGTCTCCGCATTGCGCTCGCCCAGCTCAATCCCAAGGTCGGCGATCTGCCGGGTAACCTGGCTCTGGCCAGCACGGCGCTAGCCGATGCCGTCGCGGCCAATGCCGATATCCTGATGTTTTCCGAGCTCTTCCTGACCGGCTATTTTCCGGACGATCTGCTGTTCAAGCCGCAGTTCATCAAGGACGCCATGCAGGCGGCGCGCGAACTGGCCGCGGCAACCGCTGGCACCGACGTCGTCCTCGTCCTGCCCACCATCTGGTGGGACAAGGGCAATCTGCACAACGCTGCCATCGTCGCGGAAAACGGCGAAATCATTGCCACGCGCTACAAGCGCGAGCTGCCCAATACCGACGTGTTCTATGAAAAGCGCTATTTTACCGCCGGTCCGCTGCCGCTGCCGGTGACCATCAAGGGCGTGCCCATCGGCATCCCGATCTGCGAGGACGTCTGGCATTCCAGTGTCTGCGAACACCTGGCCATGCGCGGGGCCGAGATCATGCTGTGTCCCAACGGGTCGCCCTATTGGACCAACAAGCAGCATATCCGCAAGGAGCTGGTCCGCGCCCGGGTGGCCGAGGACGACGTGCCCATGCTCTATCTCAACCAGGTCGGTGGCCAGGATGAGATCGTCTTTGACGGCGCCTCCTTCGCCATCGAGCCAGGTGACAAGCTGGTGCTCCAGGGCAAGTCCTTTGCCACCGATTTCATCGTTTCGGACTGGGTGCGCGGCGACAATGGCTGGACCTGCGCCAGGGGCGAGGTCACCGAACTGACGAGCACGGACGAGGCGCCCTGGCTCGCCTGCGTCCTGGGCCTGCGTGACTATGTGCACAAGAACGGCTTCAAGCAGGTCGTGCTTGGCCTTTCCGGCGGCATTGACAGCGCCGTGGTGGCGGCCATGGCCGTGGATGCCTTTGGTGCCGAGAACGTCCACTGCATCATGCTGCCCTATCGCTACACCTCCGAGGCCAGCCTCAAGGATGCCAAGGATTGCGCCGTCAATCTGGGCGTGCGCTATGACGTGGTCTCGATCGGCAGCCCGGTCGACGAGGCGCTCGAACAGCTCGCCCCGATCTTTGCCGATCGTCCCCTCGATCTGACCGAAGAAAATATCCAGTCGCGCATGCGTGGCGTCGTGCTCATGGCGGTCAGCAACAAGCTGGGCTCGATGCTGCTCACCACCGGCAACAAGTCTGAAATGGGCGTCGGCTACGCCACCATCTATGGCGACATGAATGGCGGCTACAACCCGCTCAAGGACATGTTCAAGATGGAGGTCTATCGCCTTGCTGGCTGGCGCAATGGCCATGTCCCCGGCGATTGCCTTGGCCCCACTGGCGTGGTCATTCCCCAGGCCATCATCGACAAGGCGCCCAGCGCCGAACTGCGTCCCGACCAGACCGATCAGGATAGCCTGCCGCCCTATCCCGTGCTCGACGCCATCCTCAAGGGCATTGTCGAGGATGAGCTGTCCCTGGCCGAGATCGTCGCCCAGGGCTACGATGCCGCGCTGGTGCAGCGCATCGAGCGTCTGCTCAACATCGCCGAATACAAGCGCCGCCAGTCCGCCCCTGGTCCCAAGCTCACGCCGAGAGCCTTCGGCATGGGCCGCAAATACCCCATCACCAATGGCTACAAGGACCGGACCATTTGATGACCATCGTACGCTGGGCACCATCCCCCACCGGCCGCATCCATCTCGGCAATGCCCGCCCGGCGCTGCTCAACTGGTTCTTCGCCCGCCGCACGGGCGGCAAATATGTCCTGCGCATGGACGATACCGATCTGGCCCGGTCGACCCGCGAATTTGCCGACGGCATCGAGCTTGACCTGGCCTGGCTCGGCGTCACGCCCGACATGCTGGTGCGCCAGTCCGAACGCACCGCGCTCTATGACGCTGCGCGCGACCGCCTGATCGCCGATGGGCGCCTCTATCCCTGCTACGAAACCGCTGATGAACTGGACCGGCGCCGCATTCGCGCCCGCGCCCTGGGCAAGCCACCCATCTATGATCGGGCGGCGCTCAGGCTGACCAGCGAGGATCGCTCCCGGCTGGAAGCAGAGGGCCGCAGGCCGCATTGGCGCTTCAGGCTCGATGGCCGCCCGGTGCAGTTCGAGGATCTGATCAAGGGCCCCCAGACGGTCAACACCGCCTCGATGTCCGATCCCGTGCTGATCCGCGAGGACGGCAGCTATCTCTACACCTTGCCCTCGGTGGTCGATGACATCGATCTGGCCATTTCCCACGTCATCCGCGGCGAGGATCACGTCACTCGTGATCGACAGGGTCATACCGGCG
>CAXBKI010000127.1:0-7352 GCA_963975955.1 uncultured Devosia sp. | reverse complement strand
CCCGCCGCAACAGCCGGCTCTGCGACCAGCGCCCCGCCAGCGCCGGCGCCCGGTTCTGTCGTCACCACCGGACCGGCCGGGACCGGGCAAGCGATACCCACCAATACGGCGTCGGCAAACGTGACCCCGGCCAACGCCGCGTCCCCGTCCACGCCCGCCGCGACCTCCGTTCCGTCTCCGCCCCCGGTGCAGCCCGCCGTGAACCAGCCAACGCCAGGCGCAGGGCCGGCCCCGTTGCCGACCACCAGCCCAACCGGCGCTGCAGCGCCCGTTGCCGTGAACGTCGGCCAGACTACCCCCGCAACCGCGTCGCCCGCCGCCAGCGCTCCGCTCCAGGGTGCCCCGTCGGCTGCAGGCCCCACCACGGCTCCGGCGCCCGGTGCCCAGGCGGCGCCACGCCCCGTAACGCCTTACGCAGCGGCGGCGCCGGCCGGCCCCGGCAGCAGTGGGACGCCGACCACCGGCACGGCGACAACCGCGGCGGCGGCTGGCACGAAAATCCTCTCGGCGGTACCACTTCCCAATGTTGCGCCCGCGCCCATTCCCACAGTGACCGCCGCCATGCCGAGCACCCCGGAAGCGGCGCTTGCGCAGATGGTGCAGGCGGCCCTGCCGCGGCAGAATAGTGTCGTCAGCCTGACCACGGCGCTTGCCGGCATAGCGGGCAAGGTTGCCCTGCCTGAGCCGGTGGCGCGCGCTGCCCAGCAGGTATTGGCCAACCAGCTCGTCATCGACGGCGGCAAGGTCGATGGCAGCGCCTTGCAGCGCGGCGTACTGAATTCCGGCATTTTTCAGGAGGCGGCACTGGCAAGGGCAGGGACGCCTCTGCTGGCGCCGCAGGCCGACATGAAGGCCTCGCTGCTGGCGCTGCGCCAGACGCTGACGACCTGGCTGGGGCAGCAACCGGCATTGGTGGCGGCCGTCTCCCAGATGGCGCCGCCATTGCGCGGCAAGACGCTGCGGACTGGTGCGGCGGAAATTCCTCCCATCGCTCCCGTGACCGGAGCCGAAGAAATTGGCAAGCACCTGCTCGACCGCACGGAATCGGCGCTGTCGCGAATAAGGCTGCATCAGCACGCTTCACTGCCCGATCCCACGCTCAAGGGCGCCGACTGGAGCACCGACCTGCCCGTGGTCATTGCTGGCCAGCAGACCTTGCTGCAATTGCAGATTCATCGCGACGAGCACAATCCAGCCGAGGAGGCCAGCGAACGCGGCTGGCAAATGCGCTTTGCCATCAACCTGCCCAGCCTGGGCGAGGTGGGCGCTCAGGTTTCGCTGCGCGGCAAGGCCACCGGCGTCATGCTCTGGGCGAGCGAGGACAGCACTGCGGCGGCGCTGGAGGCCGATATCGATGGCTTGCGCGACACGCTCGCGGGGGCAGGGCTGGCGCCGGGAGCGGTGATTGTCCGGCGAGGGGCCCCGCCTGCGTCCCAGCAGCCCGCCAATGCCGGCCATCTGGTGGATGCCCGACGATGAGCGAGGAGCCCAAGGACCGCTCCCTGGCGGTGGCGCTGCATTACGTCAAGGGTACGCGCGATGCGCCGCGCGTGGTGGCCAAGGGGCAAGGCCTGGTGGCGGACCGGATCGTTGCGATGGCGCGTGAGCATGACGTGATCATCGAGGCCAATCCCGTGCTGGCACAGGCACTCAGCGGCATCGATATCGACGACACCATTCCCATCGAGCTCTATGAAGCCGTGGCCATTGTCATCGGCTATGTGCTGCGCACCAGCACCAAGACATAGCGATGCAGCCGGGCCTGTGCGGCAACCAGCTAGTACTTTTCGTAGAACTCGTTGCCGCCAGCCTCGAGCACATAGTGCATGTTGTTATAGGGGAAGCGCAGCCCGGCAGTATGGAAATGCTGGGCGTTCTGGACCCCGGGATGCCGCGCGCCACTCATCACCTGGTCGGCCATCTGCGAAGCCAGCACGGCGCCGCTATCGGTCATCTTGCGGGTGAGGACGCCCTGGGCAAACTGGTTCTTCTGCCCCACAACGCTGCAGATCGACTTGGGATAGCGCGGATCGTTGAGCCGGTTCATCACCACCGTGCCCACGGCAAGCATGCCGTCCGCGCTGGAGCGGTTGGACTCGAAATACATTGCCCGCATCAGGCATTCCTTGGGGCTGAGCTGGGCGACGCCGAAGCTGATGCCGAACAGGCTGCAACCGCCAAGGCTGGTCGCGACAATGACCAGCGCGCAGGCGCGAATGCCCGTCCTGATGATGTTTCGCATGGGTCAGGCTCCGTCGATCGCAACACGTCAAGTGCGACCAGCAATGACCCATTAGGCTTAAGGAAGCGATGAGCCGGACGGTTAGCAGAATGCTAACGCGCCCAGTCGTGGCTAGTCGCGGGCAAAAATCAGCGCCGAGACGAGGGCGATCACGACCTGCCATATTGGCCTGACGCCCAACCTGCCGCGCAACGGCGCGACCCTGGTGCCGCACCTCGTTGGCGATGGCGACGGCATTATGCTGCAGATCGTGGATGGAATGATCGCCATACGAATTCACCGAATGCGAAATCTGGTCAATCTGCTTGCGCAGGCTGGCAATCTGATGCGCCAGATTTTCCGAGATTTCTTCGCCGGCATGTTCTGCCTGCCGTATTGCGCGTTTCGTTGCCGTTGCCATGAGGACGCTCCGTTAATTGATGTAATACTGCGGGAACAACTCTGGCTCACGCCATAAGTTCCGCCGGCGCTATATCTGGCGGTGCGGCAATGTGGGACAGAATGCGCCTTGGCGATGCCACAGCGGCGCACTACATCACTTTCACTGCAGTCTTGACCCTGAAGGGGACCAAATGGCCAAGAGCCGCGCCCGCCTGGACCGCCATTTTGATCGTATTGCGCGAAAAGTTCCGCAATCGGCCGGGCTGCTGGCGCATTTGCGTCGCCCCGGGGCGCGCTGGTTCCGCATTCCGCTCTCGATACTGCTGATTCTGGGCGGCATTTTCAGCTTCCTGCCCGTGCTGGGTATCTGGATGCTGCCACTCGGCTTGCTGCTGCTGGCGCTCGATCTGGCTTTTCTGCAGGGACCGGTGAATATCGCGATCGTGCGAGGCATGCGCAAATGGACCATCTGGCGCCGGGCCCGACGCGACAAGAAGGCTGTGCGGCGCTAGATCCGGCCGGTTGCTACAGCCACTTCAATCAGTTCCACGGCTGCGGCCAGCTTTTCATCGATGATATGCAGGTATTGCCGCCAGTCATCGACATGGGCGAGATCAGCCGCGCCATCGGAAATGCCCCGCAGCGCCACCAGCGGTACGCCAAAATTCTGGCATGCCCGCAGAACAGCGAAGGTCTCCATGTCGACCATGTCGGCGTCGATCCCCTCATAGGCCACGCCCGAAACGACATTGGCCCCGGTGGACAGGCGGGCGCCTTCCAGGCCCGAGATTTGTGGCGATAGCGGCTGCACGGGTTCCAGTTCTAGGAATGGCGTCTGCCCCCTGGTAAATCCGAGCGCCGAGGCGTCCATATCCCGATAGCTGACCGATGTGGCCTGATAGTCGCCGCATTGTGGCAAGGTGCGCGACCCCGCCGAGCCCAATGATACGACCAGTCGCGGCAAAGGCCGGGCCTCGGCCAAAGCGCGGGTCACGGCAACAGCAGCCTCGACGGGACCGACACCGGTCATAAGGGGGGTAATCTTGGCCTGCAGATGCGGCCCATACTCGGCTTGTGCAGCCATGACATAAAGAATGGTCATGCCCGCGAAACTAGCATAGCCAATCCGTGTGCCAAGCCAATTTGTTTCCATTTCGGTAAGCGGTTGGTGACATTCTTTCCCAAGAGGCAGGGCCGCTTGGGCAGACTGCCAGAGAGCTGGGGACCAAGTGCGTTTCGCGGAAATCGAAGGCGTCAGGGAATGGACCGGGCCGGGCCCGCGTGATCATCAGTTTGCGCCGGCAACGGTTTTGATTGAAGATGTCGAGGATGAGGCCCGTCGCCGGCTCCGGGCGGTCAAGCTGGGTGACTGGCGCACCCGTGAGATTATCACCGGCCAACCCATGCCCGAGCACATCCGGCACTATGCGATGCAGGTCGAATTTGCCGCAACGGCGATTTCGCGCCTCTCGACCATTCCGCAGGACTTCGACAACGACGTCTACTGGCCAAGGCTGTGGCCGCGCTAACCGGGCTAACCCGGTCAGGACGTTGCATCCTTGCGCAACGGCATGACCGGATCGGGCCTGTACCAGTCTATTGCGGCAGATAGTCATTGCTGTAATAGCCGCTCACATCGGGCATGGCCGGCAGGGCTGCGCCATCCCGGTCATGGAGCATGTCGATTCCGAACAGGTAGTCGGCCAGCGCCTCCATCTTGGCGTGATCCATGGTGCCGATCGTGCCGTCTGTTCCGATGAAGTAATTGCCATCGATCAGCGATTGCAGTGAAGCGCGTACAAACGCCTTGTCCGTCAGCATGCCGTTGCTGGCTGCGACCATGATATCGGTTGCCGCATCGGGATGGGCGACCGCATAGGCATAGCCGCGCTGCGTCGCCGCCAGAAATGCCCGGGCATCGTCAGGATGGGCATCCAGATAGGACTGGCTGGAGCCGAGCATTGTGGTGTGCTGGTCGGGCACGCCGAAATCAGCATAGATGAAGGCCCGCTGGGCGGCGCCATCCAGCCTGGCCTTGACGCCTTCCCAGGTCGCGACATCCAGCGTGAAATCAACGGCCCCGTTCGCCAGCGCCTCATAGGCAGAAGTGCCCAGTGTCACTGTCTCGAAATCACCCTTGCCGCCATCAGCCCGGATCATCGATCCGATCAGCGCATTTTCCCAATTGGTGCCAAAGCCGCCATAGGTCATGCCATCGAGGTCTCTTGGACGCTGGATATCGGCGCGCGCGTCATTGAATACCAGACGTCCGGTTTCATGCTGCACGACGGCATAAACGCCCACCAGATCGGCACCGGCCGTTCTTTGGGTAAACAGGCTCAGCGGCCCGATTACGCCGAAGTCAGCAATGTGGTTGGCCACCAGCGTACTGGCCGAGGTATCGGTATAGGGCAGGATGTCCACCGTCAGTCCTGCCTCCTGGTAGAACCCCTCGGCCTGTGCGACATAAAGGCCGATGTGGTTGGTGTTGGGCGTCCAGTCGAGTGCCACCTTGATCGAGGCGGCATGGGCGAGGGTGGGCATGGTCAGGCCAAGTGCCAGACCGGCAGCGATCAGACGACGGCGGTTGAGCATGATGGGGTCCTTGGTTCAGCTTTGGAATTGAGAAGGATGTGGAGCAGTTCGGCCTCGATCGCGCTGGCCTCGGCGGTGACCAGATCCAGACGCGGCCGAGGCAGCGATACGCTGCGTTCGATCAGGACGCTGGCGGGGCGGTCGGTCAGCACATAGATGCGGTCGGACAGAAACACGGCCTCGCGCACGTCGTGGGTGATCAGCAGCGTGGTCCAGTTGTGCCTTGCCCACATCGACTGCAGCCAGCGCTGCATGCCGGCGCGGGTGAGCGCATCGAGCGCACAAAATGGCTCGTCGAGCAGCAGCATGTCGCGCTGCTGGACGATCGTGCGCAACAGCGCAGCACGTTGCCGCATGCCACCGGAGAGCTGGGCCGGCCAGTGCTGCTCGAAGCCTTGCAGGCCAAATTCCGGAAACAGCGGCGTTACGCGTCGGCGTGCCTCGGTGCGTGACATGCCCTGAACTTCCAGGCCCAGCGTGGTGTTGTCGATGATCCGCCGCCAGGGCATCAGCGCGTCATGCTGAGGCATGAAGGCGAAGGGTTTGCGCGACGGCGACAATGGCTGGCCGTCAAAGCTGATCGTGCCTCCATCGGGCGCAAGTGCCCCGGTGAGCAGCTTGAAGATCGTCGATTTCCCTGCGCCCGACGGCCCCAGGATCGAGACGAACTCCCCCTTGCGCACCGTCAGGGAGATATCGCCGAGCACCTCAAGCTCGCCGAAGCACTTGCGCACCTGGTTCAGTTCCAGCCGGTTGCTGCTCATGGCTGGCGCCCTTCGCCCAGCCGGGCCCAGGGTGTTGCCGCGCGCTGGACCAGGACCGTGGCAGCAAACAGCAGCAATGTCAGGCTCGCGCTGACCAGCACTGCCGCCAGGACCAGATCGGGCCGGAAATTGTTCTTGGAGTTCAGGATGTAGATACCCAGGCCTTTGGCCGCCCCGGCATATTCGGCAAAGATGGCGCCGACCACCGCATAGGTGATCGAGATGCGCAGGCCGGCGAAGAAATAGGGCAGGGAAGTGGGCAGCCGCACAAGGGTGAAGATGCGTCTGCGGCCAGCCCCCATCGAGGCCAGCAGCGCCTCGATGTCGGAATCGGCAGCGGCATAGCCCTGCACCAGGGCCACGAGCATCGGAAAGAATGTGACCAAGGCCACCAGCATGATCTTGGGTGTCAGCCCGAAGCCGAACCAGAGCACGATCAGCGGCGCAATGGCCACCAGCGGCAGGGTCTGGCTGATGATGAACACCGGCAGCAGGGCCCGGCGCAGCGGGGTCGAAAAGTCGATCAGCACGGAAAAGCCAAAGGCGGCGAACAGCGAACAGCAAAAGCCGGCCAGGGTGGCGATCAGCGTGGGAACGGTATTGTCGAGCAGCGTCTGTCGGTGCTCCCAGGCCTGTGTGACCACACGCGACGGCGCCGGCAGCGTGGTGGGCGCAATGTCGGCAAAACGGGCATAAAGCTCCCAGATCAGGAGCAGTGTCCCGATCGACAATACGGCCGGGGCGGCGCGACTAACCGCAGCCAGCGCTGCGCGCGCCAGGCCTGAATATCTAGCCATTGTGAGACCCCTGGGGATTTCGGGTGAAGGATGACGGTGCGGCTAGCGCGGCGTGGGGCTGTTGGCCGACGCCGTCAGGTCAATTGTCACATGGCCCTGAGGGGGGCCGAAGCTGCAGATTGCCGCTTCCAGCGCGGCAAAGACCGCCCCGGCGTCGCCGCCCAACCGGGTGCAGAAGTTCTTGGGACGATCGAGCACACCGGATTGCTTGAGGAAGTCGATGCAGCCGTAAATCTCGTCCATGTGATCGTCGGTACCCATCACATAGAGCGAAAATTGCGCAGCGATGTCCACGCCCAGATCGGGGGCGGCGGCAACGCTTGCCAGTGCGCTGGCCTGGCGTTCTGCCAGCGGCGCAGTCGGACCATCCAGCAGCGGCGACTCGCACCGGCTGTCATGCGGCTCGCCGGGGCATCCCCGTGAAATGGTGGCTGACAGCGTGCTGTGCACGCCCGTCTTCGCCGCAACCGCGAACAGATCGCGCATCGCCGGAAAAACCGCTTCCGGCGGACCCACGAGCAGGGTCGAGAGATCGTCGCTCTCGATCCGCAACTGGTCGCGATAGGGGTCGAG
>CAXBKI010000126.1:0-7371 GCA_963975955.1 uncultured Devosia sp. | reverse complement strand
ATGACGCGCTGGTTGACGAGTTCGGCGCGGAGAAAGTGATGACCTACGAGTAACAAGCCACTCCCAGGCGGCGGCATTCATTTCCTGCGGGTGCCGCCGTGCCGTTTCGCCAATCCTGCGCGCTGGCCGGTCAAGAGGTGGTCCAGATGAGTTTCATGAAGAACCAGGCCAACCCCTGGCTCACCAGCAATTTGCTCGTGCTTGGACTGGGCATGCTGCCCGCCGTGCTGCTGATCGGTGTCCTGCTGTATTTCACCGCCTGGGCATTCGCCTTCAGTTTTACCGATCTCGCCCTGGTGGGGCGCAAGTCGGTGGAATGGAGCTGGGTTGGCCTGCAGAATTTCGAACGCCTGTTTACCCGCCGCGGCTTTCTGGAGTCGTTGTGGACCACGGTCATCTTCGTGTTCTTCTCGGCCATCATTGGCCAGTCCGTGCTGGGTTTTCTGCTGGCGGCGACGCTGCGGGGCGGCCGCTCGGGTCTCAAGACGGTGGTCGAGGTCTGCATCATGCTCGGCTGGCTGCTGCCCGACATTGTTGCCGCCTTTCTGTGGTCGGCAACAACAAGTCAGAACGGGCTCATCAATGCGCTGCTGATCGAGCCGCTGGGTTTTGCGCCGATCAATTTCATCAATGATTATGCGCTGCCCGTGGTGACCATTGCCAATGTCTGGAAAGGCACGGCCTGGTCCTACCTGCTGTTTTCGGCGGCGCTCGATTCAGTGTCGCGCGAGGTGGTGGAAGCGGCCAAAGTCGATGGCGCCACGCCTTTTCAACGCATCTGGCTGGTCATGCTGCCCATTGTGCGACCGCACATCGCGACCAACATGCTGTTCATCACCATCTGGACGTTCACCTACTTCCCGCTGATCTACGCGATGACCGGGGGCGGGCCCGGCCGGCAGACCGAGACGCTGGCGGTGTTCCTGTACAATCAGAGTTTTTCGCGCGGCAATCTGGGCTTTGGCAGCGCCATTTCGGTGGCAATGCTGCTCATTGTGGGCCTGTTGTCGATCTTCTATCTCCGCCTGTTGCGGGAGCCGAAATAAATGGAGTCCAATCCCGTCCATTCGCGGCTGACGGCCATCGCTCTGAGTTTTATGGCGGTTATCTGGATCAGTCCGTTTTCCTGGCTCATCCTGAACGCGTTCAACACGGCATCGACCGGGCAACTTGAAATACCGACGTCCATCGGGCTGGGCAATTTTGCCGAGGCGATCAGCGGCAATGCCGGGCGCCAGTTCATCAATTCCGTCATTATCGCAGCAGGCACGGCGACGCTGAGCGTTGTCGTCGGCATTGCGGCGGCCTATCCCCTGTCACGTCTGCGCATTCCGGGCCGCAACGCCTTCCTTTGGACCCTGGTATTGCTGCGCATGCTGCCCTCGGCGGGCGTCTTGGTGCCACTGTATTTTGCCGCGCAGCGCAGCGGCCTGCTCAACCAGCTCGGCGTCATCATCGCCCTGACCATTCTCAATCTGCCGTTCACCCTGCTGCTGCTCAAGAATTTCTTCGATACCGTGCCGATCGAACTTGAAGAGGCGGCCTATGTGGAGGGAGCCACGCTGTTCCAGATCGTCACGCGGATTGTCCTGCCGATGTCGCGGGCGGGCCTGGCTGTGGTGTGGTTCTTCAGCTTTACGGGCGCCTGGAACGAGTTCCTGCTACCCCTGATATTTGCCCGCGTGCAGGATGCCTTCCCCATGTCGGTTGGCCTGTATGCGGCGTTCGGCCAGCAGGGAGCGATCAATTACGGCTTCCTGACAGCCTATTCCATCATCTACGCGGCGCCGGCGATTGGCGTGTATTTCTTGTTGCGGCGAAACATGAACACAGGGTTCGCCGGTGTCGGAGTTAAAGGATGACCTATTCCAATCCCCTCTCGTCCAAGCTCGGTTTGCTCGACGATGACCTGAAAATGGAAGGCAAGCTGTTGCGGCTGTGTGCGGACCTTGGCAGCAAGGTCCTTACCCCGATCGCAGACGCGCCGTTTCAGTGGCATGTGCAACGAGCCGATGTCAGCGCCGAAGCGGCGCTGGCGGACGACTGGCGGCAGTGGGAACAGTTCGGGCGCCATTCCGTCTGGGCCAAGAAGCAGGGACACACCTGGTTCGCCGCCGAGATCGAGGTGCCTGAGGCCGCCGCCGGCCAGACCCTGATACTCAACTTCACCAGCCAGTGGCAGAGCCGTCCCGGCTCGACCGATCCGCAGTGCCTGGCCTATCTCGACGGCAAGATTGCCCAGGCGCTTGATGGGAACCATACCGAGCTGGTGATAGAGCGGGCAGCCGTACCTGGCCGCAAGCACGTGCTGATGGTCAATGCCTTCACCTTCTTTGATCGGCCGCTGGTCGGCTTCACGGTCGAGTTTTTCATTCGCAACGAGCGCGCCGAGAAGCTCTATTATGACCTGATGACCCCCCTTGAGGTGGCTATCCGCCTGCAACAGCAGGACCCCCGCCGTCATGCCATTCTGGGTATTGTCGAGCGCGCCTTGCGGGCGCTGGATCGCCGCGACGGTCACACGGAGGCCTTTGTGGCGTCGCTGCAAGAGGCCGAGGCCATCGCCGCCGAGATCTATGGGCTGGTCGATAGCGAAAACCAGCCGCAGATCACGGCGGTTGGCTCTACCCATCTCGATGTCGGCTGGCTCTGGCGGGTCATGCATACCCGTGACAAGACGGCGCGTTCCTTCGCGACGGTACTCAACCTGATGGAGGAGTATCCAGAATTCATCTTCATGTACAACCAGTCGGTGTTGTTCGACTTCCTCAAGAAGGACTATCCCGAACTGTGGACGCGGATGCTCGAACGCGTCAAATCGGGGCAGTTCGAGATCGAAGGCGCCATGTGGGTGGAGCCCGACGTCAATATCGTTTCGGGCGAGTCGCTGGTCCGCCAGATCATGCGGGGGCGCCGCTTCCACCACGAGAATTTCGGGGTCGATCCCAAGACGGTGTGGCTGCCGGACACCTTCGGCTATTCGGCCAATCTGCCGCAGATCATGGACAAGTCGGGTCTGAAATACTTCGTCACCAGCAAGCTGAGCTGGAATGACACCGACCGCTTCCCCTATGACAGTTTTCACTGGCGCGGCATCGACGGGACGATCACCAAAGCGCAACTGATTACCGCCCAACGCTATGAGAGCGAGCAGATCTTCACCACCTATAATGGTGATCTGTCGGTGTCCGAGACCATGGGCGCGTGGAAGCGCTACGAGCCCAAGGCCGCCCATGATGAAGTGGTGATGAGCTATGGCTATGGCGATGGCGGGGGCGGCCCGACCCGCGCCATGATCGAGCGGGGCATCCGGCTGGAGCGTGGCATTCCGGGCGCACCCAAGGTCAAGCTGGAAGGCATTGTGCCCTTCCTGGAGCGCCTCGGGGCGGCAATGGATGCGCCGGAGTCCAAGTTCCCCACCTGGAATGGCGAGCTCTATCTGCAGTATCACCGCGGTACCCTGACTTCGGTGGCCAAGAACAAGGAGAACAACCGCAAAGCCGAGCGCCTGTTGCGCGAACTCGAATTCCTCGGTGCCATGGCGCTGAGCCAGACGGGGGCAGCCTATCCCGCCGTGGTGCTTGCCGAGTTCTGGGAACTGGTGCTGATCAACCAGTTCCACGATATTCTGCCGGGCACCTCGATCCCTGAGGTCTACGCCGATAGCGACAGCGAATACGGGCAGATATTTTCCACGCTGGGTTCGCACAATGGCCCCTGGCATTCAGCGGCGCAGGCTTTTGCCAAGCCGGAAGCGGATCAGTTGCGGCTGGTGAACTTTACCGGCCAGAGCCGTTCGGACCTGGTCGATCTTGGCGGTGACGTCGCCTTGGACGGCCTGGCACTTGCCACGCCGGCTGGCACAGGCGCGATCCAGAAAACGGTCCGCGCCGATGGCAGCACCAGCTTTGGCGCCATGGTGCCCGATATTGCTGGCCTGGGCTGGACGGCCGGACAGATCGTGGCGGATGGCGCGGGAAGCGCTGCGCCGCTGTCGGTGTCCGATACCCATCTGGAAAACGAGTTGCTCAAGGTCAGCTTCGACGCGGCGGGGGAGATCACCTCGGTGTTCGACAAGAGCCGCAACCGCGAAACCCTGGCGCCCGGCGAACGCGGCAACCGGCTGATCGCCTATGAAGACAAGTCCATGGAATGGGATGCCTGGGATATCGACCGGTATTTCGAGGAGCAGTTCTGGCCGCTGGCCGATGGCAAGTGCGCGATTTCCGTGGTGGAAACCGGGCCGCTCCGGGCCGCCATTCGCGTCGAACGCAGCTATCAGCGCTCCAAGATTGTCCAGGTCATCTCACTGGCGGCCGGGGCGCGACAGGTCGAGTTCGATACCTATATCGACTGGCAGGAACGCCACACCGTGCTCAAGGCCCAGTTCCCGTTCGATCTCAACACCTCCGAAATCCGCTCCGAAATCCAGTTCGGTCACGTGGCGCGGCCGACGCATCGCAATACCAGCTGGGACAAGGCACGTTTCGAGGCTTCGATGCACCGTTGGGTGGATCTGAGCGAGGCCGATTTCGGTGTGGCCCTGCTCAACGACTGCAAGTACGCCTATGACTGCCTGGAGCAGTCGGTGCGCCTGACGCTGGTGCGCGGATCGACCTTCCCCGATCCAGAGGCCGATCTGGGCGAGCATCGCCTGCGCTATGCGCTGTTTGTGCATGACGGCGTTGCCGATCTGGCAAGCGTCCACAAGGCGGCGGAGCGGTTCAACAATCCCGTCGCCGTCATCGGCTCGCGGGCCGTTGCCAATGATCGTGCAGCAGAACTGGGGCAGTTCAGCTTCGCCAGCGTGGATTGCGCCAATGTCGCGCTTGAAACCGTCAAGAAGGCGGAACGGTCCGACGCCATCGTGCTGCGGGTATTCGAGCATGCCAATATGCGC
The DNA here is from genome assembly GCA_963975955.1 of uncultured Devosia sp. Taxonomy (GTDB): domain Bacteria; phylum Pseudomonadota; class Alphaproteobacteria; order Rhizobiales; family Devosiaceae; genus Devosia. Next base: position 2,471 of record CAXBKI010000126.1, on the reverse strand, counting down.
GCGCAGGCAACCATCCGCTTTGGCATGGCGGTCAAATCCGTCCGCATCGCCAATCTGATGGAAGAGGGCGCAGGCGAGCCGCTGTCGCTGGACGACAACAGCGTTACGCTCAGCCTGCGCCCCTTCGAAATCGCTACCTTGATCATCGACGTCTGAGGAGGGTGACATGGCTGACGTATCGCTGCGCGGCATTCGCAAATCATACGGCAATCTCGAAGTTGTCCATGGCGTGGACCTGGACATCAAGTCGGGTGAGTTCGTGGTGTTTGTGGGCCCATCGGGCTGCGGCAAATCCACCCTGCTGCGCATGATTGCCGGTCTGGAGCCCATTTCGGGTGGCGATATTTCCATCGGCGGACAACTGGTCAACGATGTTCCCTCGCCCAAGCGAGGGATTGCCATGGTGTTCCAGTCCTATGCGCTCTACCCGCATATGAGCGTTTACGACAACATGGCGTTTGGGCTCAAACTGGCCAAGACGCCCAAGGCAGAGGTCGACCAGAGGGTCAAGGAAGCCGCGCGTATCCTGCAGATCGAGGACTATCTCGACCGCATGCCCAAGGCGCTGTCGGGCGGACAGCGCCAGCGCGTGGCCATTGGTCGGGCGATCGTGCGCAATCCCAAGGTGTTCCTGTTTGACGAGCCGCTGAGCAATCTGGACGCCTCGCTGCGCGCCCAGACCCGCATCGAGATAGCCAAGCTGCACGACACGCTCGATGCGACCATGATCTACGTCACCCATGATCAGGTCGAAGCGATGACTCTGGCCGACCGGATCGTGGTGCTCAATGCCGGTCGCATCGAGCAGGTGGGTACCCCACTCGAACTCTATTCGAACCCGATCAATACCTTCGTCGCCGGTTTTATTGCCAGCCAGCGCATGAATTTTCTGCCCGTCCAGATCCGTGGCGACAAGCTGGTGCTTCCCGGCGACAGATTGCTGGCCTTGAACCATCCCAAGCTGGATCAGGCGCATAGCGTCGGGATCCGGCCCGAGCACATGCAACTGGCAACGCCCGAACAGGCTGATCTGAGCGGTACACTCTCGGTGATCGAGCAGTTCGGCGAATACGCCCTGGCCTATGTCGAACTGCCCACCGGCGAACTGGTGACCGTCAAGCTGGAGGGCGCGCCAGATCTCAAGCTGCACGACACCATCCATATTGGACTGCCCGAGCAGGGTGTGCACCTGTTCGACCAGTCCGGCCGGGCATTGCGGTGACGCGGGGCGACGTGCAGTCGGTCTGAACTACCAGAGACTGCCGTTTCGGTGCTGTCGCGTCGGCCTGCGTGTCGCCGCCGGCAGGGCCGGGAGCGCGTCGCGTGGGCGAAGGTTTACGCGACCCAATTTCAGTGCTGCAGGACCACCAGGCCGGCGGCTGTGGCCATCATGGCGCCGGCGGTCTTGTTGAGGCGACCCAGTGCCCGCTCGCTGCGGAACATCTCGCGTGCCGCAGAGGCCAGCCAGGCGTAGCCGCAACCAATAACCAGCAGGACGATGACCACGATGGCGGTCAGTTCACTGAACGCGACAGGGTTCATCCGGTCGAGCGGGATGACGGTGGGCAGGATGGCCAGATAGAAGACGATGGTCTTGGGATTGCCCATGGTCAGCGAGAAGCCGGCAAGGAATGTCTTGAGCCAGGCTTCATTCCGGGGCTTCATCTGCTCGGCACCAGGCCGAGCGGTCCAGAACCTGTAGGCGATATACAGCAGATAGGCCGCGCCAGCCCACCGCACGACGACAAAAATCGGTCCGAACAAGGAGGCAATGGTGGCCAGACCGAAGACGGCGAACATGAAATAGACCAGATCGCCAGCCAAGATTCCCAACACCATGGGAAAGGCGCCCCTGAAGCCACCTCCCAAAGCGCGCGCCACCACGGCCGCAACGCCAGGCCCGGGGACCAGAACGGCGATTGCATAGGCAATGGTGAAGGTCAGCAGGGTGAGCGGTTCCATGGTGTCAGCCTCAGTTTGGAAACAGACATTATCGGGTCGTCTGCAGATCAGCAATCGGCCTCAGGGCAATCGCGCCAGCCGCTCCAGCAGCAAGCCGTAAAAGCCCTCCGCATCGCCGTCGCGCAGGTAGTTGACGTTGCGGTCACGGCTGGTGACGTGCCAATAGTCGACCACGGTCATGCCGCTGGTGAGGTCGCTGGCGGTCTCAATGGCGACATTGCAGTGGCGCCCGTTGAACAGGTCCGGACGCAGCAACCAGGCAATGACCGTCGGGTCATGCAGGGGAGCGCCTGCCCAGCCATATTTGGCCAGGTCAAACGTTTCGGAAAATGTCAGCATGGCGTGGACAGCCGCGGCACTGTTGTTGCCCAGCGCCAGGATGGCGGCAAGGCGCTCAGGCGTTGATTGCATCTGGTGGGTGACGTCGAGCGGCAGCATGGTGATGGGCGCGCCACAGCGAAGAACGATATCGGCGGCTTCGGGGTCGACATAGATGTTGAACTCGGCGG
>CAXBKI010000125.1:0-7400 GCA_963975955.1 uncultured Devosia sp. | reverse complement strand
ATTGGCTCGCTGGCGATATCGCCACGGTGGTAGAGCTGATGGTAGCTGAAATCGCGCCAGGCCAGTTCGGACAGGAATTTTTCGACGGCCGTCGCTTTCTGCGGCGAGACCTCGGCGGTCAGGATGGCCGCCTGCCAGATCTGGCGGGGGCTGATTTCGCCAAATCGCAGATGCGGTGACAGATTGGAGGTTGCATCGCTGTCGGGAAAATCGCGCTCGTCGCGATAGCGCTCGATCCTGTGGTCGAGAAAATCGGCCAGGTTCCGCTGCGCTGCCATTTCCCCGACATACCAGTGCCCGCTCAGCTTTTCGGCCCATTGCGGCTCCTGGTAGTCAACGTCAACACGTGCCGGACGCTTTGCTGCAAGCGCTGCGGGACAAGCCAGCGGCGTCGCGATGTGCCGCTGCCTGAGGGTTTTCCAGAACGGGCTGAAGACCGAATATGGCCTGCCTTGCCCGGTCATGATGTCCCAGGGCTCGATCAGCAGATTGGCCGCGAAGGATTTGACCTCGACGCCGGCTGCGCGCAATTGAAGCTTGATGGCGCTGTCTACTGCCCGCTCCCCTGCGGCATAGCGCCGGTTCCAGAACACCGATGAGACCGGGGCGGCCGCCACGAGTTCGGCAAAAATCTCGGCCGGGTCGCCGGCGCGAATCTGCAGCTCGACATCGATGCCGGACAAGTCGGCCTGCAATGCGTTCAGGCTTGAATGCAGCCACCAGCGCGCAGCCGCCCCGGGCGGGCGCGTCTGCGGTGTCTTTTCATGGATATAAAGCGCGATTACCCGTCCGCCGCTGCGGATGGCGGCATCTAGTGCGGGATTGTCGGCCAGGCGCAAGTCGTTGCGCATCCAGGCAATACTGGTCGTCGTCATAATAACTCTCCGCACCTGATACGTGCGGAGAGCAGGGCTGGTTCAGTTTATTCCATGACTTCGGCGAGATGCTCGAGGGCAGCGCTCCAAGCCTCTATGGAGAAGATGCGCGATTCGGGATCCGCATGGGCCAGGCCGCGCTCGATCAGGGTGATCTGGGTCTGGTCTTCGCCGATGGCCTTGAAGGCGATGTCGAGCACGAAGATCAGATCGTCCTCATCGTCTTCCTCGTCCTTGTGCACCCAGCTCATGACCAGTTTCTGGTTTTCCACGAACGCCAGGATTTCGCCGCTCACGGTATGATCTTCGGGGTCTTCGTCATCCCCGAAGGTGGTGAACTTGTATTCGCCACCCTCGAATGCGTCCAGTTCGGCCTCATCGGCCTGCCATTGCTCAATCAGGGCTGGATCTGTCCAGGCCTTGAACACGTCATCGATATGCGCATCGATAGTGCGGGTCAGCGTGATCTGGCTTTCGCCATCCAAGTCCATGCCATTGCTCATGCGAGCACCTCTTTGTTGGCGTGCAGTTCCTGGTTGCAGACAGCCAATGAGCCGGGAGCACAATGCTGCTTGGAACGCCTATGCACTAAAATATAGATGATGTCGGGATGCGCGGCGATAGCGTCGAGCACTGCCGCGCCAGGGGAGCGGATGCAGCGATCTGACATGGTGGGGATTATTGCCCGATATCGAGCGAGGAACGAATGGCTCCGCGGGTAGGATTCGAACCTACGACCAATCGGTTAACAGCCGATTGCTCTACCACTGAGCTACCGCGGAACACCTTCGTTGACCTTCTTGCGAAGGCGAGGTCCATGTACCGAACTTGGTTTGGTTTGCCAAGCCCCAATTGGCACCTGTGTGAATAACTTGCCACAACATCGTCACATCCGCGCGGCGCGCTGCAGGGCAAGCAGATCGTCAAGGGTGTTGATATTGGCAAATGGATTGACCGCACATTCGCCCCAATCGATGCGGTGCGCGCCCAGGCTGCGTTGCAGCGTCTTCAGGCTGGCCGGGGCATTGGCCTGGTTCAGGGCGCTCGGCAGGCCCTGCAGGCTTTCCAGACGCCAGATGGCATTGGGGGGATAGAAGTCCTCACCCCAGGCGGCGTAGGCGACTGCGCCATCTCCCAATCCGGCAATCAGGCGCGAGACAAAGTCAGTCGGCAAAAAAGGTGTATCGACCGCCACCGAGACCAGGAGTCCTTCCATCTTGCCCTGTCTGGTGAGTTCCGCCACCGCGGCGGCCAGTCCGGCCAGGGGGCCGGCGCATGGTGATTCGAGATCGCTCACGCCCAGGCAGTTCCGCGCGAGGACGGTGCCTTGCCCGGATGGGCCGGTTGCCACCATCAGGGGCTGGGCAGCTCCGCCCAGGGCCGCGATAACCCGGTCGATCTGCCTCAGCCCGCCAATCCGCAGATCCGCCTTGCGCACGCCACCGAGCCGCACCCCCCGTCCGCCGGCGATGATTACAGCATGGGGCTGCTTCATGACCGTGCAGGCGTCGACGCCGCCTTGTTCCCGAATCGCAGCAGGATCAGCATGGCGATGCCGCCCACCAGTCCCCAGAAGGGCGCACCCACGCCGATCATGGTGATTCCCGATGCTGTGGTGACGAAGGTGAAAATGGCCGGCAGGCGCACCTCCTCATGCGCCAACGCCCCGGCCAACGCAGCCGACAGGCTCGACAGCAGCGCCAGACCTGCCACCGCCTGGATCAGCAATGGCGGCGATGCGGCAATGAAGGCGGCGGCCAGGCTGGCTGCCGGGGCCAGCAACAGATAGACCACGCCCGCCGAAATCGGCGCTGGCCAGCGTCTGGTGCTGTCCGGATGGGCTTCGGGTCCAGCGCATATCGCGGCGGTTATGGCTGCCAGATTGCTCGTCTGCCCGCCAAAGAACGCCGTTGCCGCGCTGGCAATGCCGGTCAGGACAAATAGCGGGGCCGGGGCGAGCACAAAGCCATTGGCCTGCATCACCGCCAGACCGGGCAGGTTCTGCGAGGCCATGGTGACGATATAGAGCGGCAGCCCGATCCTTATGATGGCATCGAGGGTAAACACCGGCATGACCGGCACCAGTGCCGGCCAGCTGCCATCGAGTGCGCCGGGCGGCAGATTGGTTGTTGCTGCCAGCAGCAGGCCCGTCACCAGCACGGCGATCGGAACCGCGTATCGCCGGGCAAAGCGCAGGCCGATCACCCAGGCCAGCAGAATGGGTAGCGCCAGCATCGGCATTGTGCCCACGGCCGTGATCGGGGCCAGGCACAATGTCAGCAGCATGCCAGCTAGCATGGCATTGGCGATGGGGGCGGGAATGGCCGCCATCAGGCGCGCCAGCGGCTTGATCAGCCCGGTGAGCAGGACCAGCGCCGCCGCGACGAGAAAGGCTCCGGCTACGGCAGGAAAGCCGCCCACCGGCTCGCCCACCGTCAGCAGAAACGCCATGCCCGGCGTGGTCCAGGCAAAGCTCACCGGTACCCGCATCCGGGCGCTGACCACGATATTGAGAACGCCCAGCGCGATGCAAACGCTCATCAGGCCGGAACCGGCCTGCTGCGGCGATGCACCGGCTGCCGTGAGCGCCGCCAGGACCAGGGTGAACGTGCTGGCATAACCGACAATGGCGGCCAGGGCGCCGGCCATGACGGGTTGGAAATACTCGCGCGCGCGCGTCTTTTGATCCACTGGCTGGCTCACCCGATTCTCCGTTTGTTGCGCTCACTTTAGGAGGGCGCAGCATCAGGGGTGAAGTCCAAACCTGGAAAAACGGTCTGCCGCAGGCAAAGTCTACAGCAGATAATGGATATGCAGCCGGCCATGATGTGGCGAGATCTCGATCCGCGTTTCGATGCCGAACACCTCCCGCAGCAGCACTTCGCTGAGGACCTCCTCGGGGGTGCCGAGCGCCACGATACGTCCCTGGGCCATGACCGCCAGCCGGTCACAGAACATGGCGGCGTGGTTGAGATCGTGCAGGGCAACAATGCTGGTGACGGGCAGGGCACTGACCAGCCGCAGGATTTCGATCTGGTGCTGGATGTCGAGATGGTTGGTGGGCTCGTCCAGCACGATCTCGCTGGGCATCTGCGCCAGCGCTCGCGCGATATGGACGCGCTGGCGCTCGCCACCCGACAGCGTATGCCAGTATTGCCTGCGGCGCCCCGACAAACCAACGCGCTCAAGCGCATCTTCGACTGCCGCATCATCCGTATTTGTCCAGGGCGACAGGGCCGAACGATGCGGCGTCCGCCCCAGGCGGACCACATCGAGCACGGTGACGCTGGCATCGGTCGTCGCATGCTGCTCAACCAGCGCGACCCTTTGGGCAAGGCGGCGCCGGCTGACCCTGGTGATCGGCTCGCCGTCGAGCGTCACATGGCCGGCGTCGGGCTTGCGCAGGCCCACCAGCAGGCGCAGCAGCGAGGACTTTCCCGAGCCATTCGGTCCAAGCAGTCCAAGCATCTTGCCCGGTTCGGCAGCAATCGACACGTCGTCCACGATAACGGCCTTGCCGGCTTTCCAGGTGAGATTATGGGCGATGATGGTCATGCGGCGCGCCTCGCCCGATACAGAATTACCGAGAAGAACGGCACCCCGATCAGCGCAGTCACCACGCCGATGGGCAGCACCTGCTGGGGAATGATCACCCGCGAGACGATGTCGGCCAGCACCATGAAGATGGCCCCGATCGCCACGCAGGCCGGCAGCAGCCGCAGATGCAGCGGCCCCACCAGGAAGCGCGCCGCATGGGGCACTACCAGCCCGACAAAGCCGATCGACCCCACCATGCTCACGATGGTGGCCGTCATCATGGCGGTCGTGGCGAACAGGATGACACGGACCCGGCCAACCGGGATTCCCAAGGAGGAGGCCGCATCATCGCCAAAGGTGAAAGCGTCCAGTGCCCGGGCGTAGTAGAGGCAAATTGCAAAGCCGATCAGCATCACGACCAGCGCCAGCTGAAACTCCGGCCAGCGCACGCCGCCGAAGCTGCCCAGCAACCAGAACATCACGTCGCGCGCCTGCTGTGCGTCGGCAGAGGTGCTCACGATGTAGGAGGTCAAGGCATTGAACAGCTGTGAAGCGGCCACACCGGCCAGAATGGTCCGGTCCGCGCCACCCCGCGCGCCACTGGCCAGGATGACCACGAAGAGGAAGGCCGCCAGCGACCCGGCAAAGGCGCCGGCCGAAAGCGTAACCGCACCCGCACCGATCCCCAGGACGATGACCGACACCGCGCCCGTGGAGGCGCCGGCCGAAATGCCCAGGACATAAGGTTCGGCCAGCGGGTTGCGCAGCAGCGACTGCAGAATGGCGCCGCAAAGTGCCAGCCCGGCGCCACACAGGCATGCCACCAGGGCCCGGCTCAGGCGATAGTTCCAGATGACGCTTTCGTAGATATTGTCGAGCGGGAAATCGGTCCAGCCCAGGCCATTGGTGATGGCGCGCAGGGCCGTATCGAACGGAATGCTCAACTCCCCGATGCTGACGCCGGCGCCTATCGAGAGCACCAGCAGCAGCATCGATGCCAGCGCAAGCAGGCCCAGGCCCGCTTGCCCGCTTAGTTTGCGGCTGACAACGCTCACTTGATCAGACCAAAGCCTTCGAGTTGATCGGCCAGCTGCTCGGCACCGTAGATCGTGCGGATGGTCGGGTTCATGGCCTGGCCGTCCATCACCGCGATATGGCCGTTCTTGACCGCATCGATCTGGCTGACCACAGGATCGCTGGTCAGGAAGTCCTTCTTGGCCTGCGGCTTGTCCAGCGCCCAGCGATCCCTGTCGAGATCAGCGATGACCAGGACGGTGGGGTTGGCGGCGACAATGCCCTCCCAGCTCACCGTGGGCCATTCGGCGTTGGTCGTGATGGCGTTGTGCCCCCCCAGCAGGTCGGCGATGAAGGCCGAAGCACCATGGCCACCGCCGACATAGGCGTCATCGGCAGGCGAGGGGCTCGAGAACCAGAACACGAAGGACGGGTCGGCCGAACTGCCAGCCACCCGGGCACGCAGGGCCGCCTCGCGCGCCTTGAAGGATGCAATCAGCGCCTGGCTGCGATCCTCGACGTCAAAGATCTGCCCCAACTCATCGATCTCCTGATAGAGCAGGTCCATGTTCCAAAGACTGGCGCGGCTGCCGTGAACATCGGCCACATCGTCGGACGTGGCGCACACGCCGGGCGACAGATAGCTCGGGATACCCAGATTGGCGTAATCCTCGCGTGTCGCAATGGTGCTGTGCGGCCCAAGCAGGTTGAGCAGTTGCGCAGCGACAAAGTCGGGCCGCTCAGCCAGGATCGCTTCGAGCGTGGGCGATTCCACGGTCAGCAGCTTGACCTTCTGATTGGCCTCGGCCAGCTCGGGCAGCACCTTGGAGGGCCAGAAGGCGGTGCCGGCGATGCGATCCTCCAGGCCCAGCAGCAGCATGATTTCGGCACTGTTCTGCCCCAGCGCCACGGCGCGCTCAGGCGCCTTGGTGAAGGTAACGTCCACGCCGCAATTGGAAATCGTCAGCGGATAGCTGGTTGGCGCCGCCATGGCCGTACCCACCCAGGCGCTGCTGGCAAGGATGAGCGCTGCTGCGATTGTCGCGCGCGAACGGGTGGCAAGGGTGAGCTTGGGCATGGTGGAATCCTGTTTGCGAAGATGGCGCCATGCCGAAACATCGGCGCGGCGCCATCTATCAAACAACATCGTCAAAAAACAAGACGAGAATTGTCATGTTAATTGTCACGACGCAGATCCGCCTGGTCGTGCAGGCCAGGGCCCACACATCGGCTGAAGCGGCGAACCCGCGCCGCGCTTTCCGTCAGGCCGTCGCGAGCAGTTTTTCGCTGATTGCCCACAGGCGCTCGGCAGATTCATCGCTGCTGGCATGGGCGTTGACGCCCTTGAACCGCGCCGTCGGGCTGTCGGGGTCGGTGGGAAGGGCGATATCGCAATCCTCGCAATAGACCCCTGGCTTGCCGGCCAGCAGCGGCGACGTTGCGGCCCACACGGTGGTTGCAGCGCCCTGTTCAGGTGTCTTGAAGCCCGCCCTGGCCATCTCGGACGGTTCCCCGTCATCGCCCAGCCAGCCCAGCGCAATCATTTCTTCCTTGGGCAGATGCCGCTGCAGCGGCGTAAAGATGCCGCCCGGATGTACGGCAAATGCCAGCCCGCCCGAGTCGCGCAGTCGGCGCGACAGCCCGTTTGCAAACAGCGCATTGGCCGTCTTGGCCTGGCCATAGGCCACCCATTTGTCATAGGGCGTGGTACGGAATTCCATATCGTCCCAAAGCACGTCGGAAATCTTGTGCCCGGTCGATGACAGCGCCACGACCCGGGAGGCTGATGCCTTCTGCAGCAGGGGCATCAGTGCTTTCGTCAGGGCGAAATGGCCCATGTGATTGACGCCGAACTGGGCTTCCCAGCCCGGCCCGACGCGGCTTTCGGGGCAGGCCATGATGCCTGCATTGTTGATCAGCAGGTCAAGCCTGGTCAGGTCGCCGGCAATCGTCTCGGCAAACTGGCGCACTGAG
>CAXBKI010000124.1:0-7419 GCA_963975955.1 uncultured Devosia sp. | reverse complement strand
GCAGCCTGAGCAAGGTGCTGGACAGCGAAGTGCGGCTGGAATTCCGCCCGGAGGGCGTGGCTGCAGATGTGTGGATGCCACTGCCCGCCGAGCCCACCTGAGGCGGGCCCGGCGCGAATTCTCAGTCGTCCTGCTTGTCGTCTTTATTGCCCAGGATCAGGAACGCGGCGATTGCTGCCGCCGGCAGACCCAGCGTGCGCACCAGAGGCGAGCGCAGCAGGACCGGCAAGGCTGTCAGCGTGGCGGTAGTCAGAAAGGCGCTGGTCTCGCTGGAGCGACGCTTTTCCGCCAGTTCGCGCTTGCGGCGCGCATCACCAATGCTCTTGCCGAGATAGACCGCCAGGGCCAGCAGCAGGAAGGCTGCAGCAAAGGCCAGCGCGGCGTAAATCCCGCCGATCTGGGTGGCCAGCGCCATATAGCCAGCAGCCACCAGAAAGCCAGCGGCAGCCAGCCCCAAGATAACCATGGTGGCGTTGAACACAACGGCGTGCTTGATGCGGTCCGTGACATGGTCGACTTCCATGCCCAACAGACCGGCAAGCGGTGTCAGGAAATTCATGGCGCTCAGTGCCGCGACAGCAGGGCCAGAATAAAGCCGATGCCGATGGCGCTCGCCACGGCGGTCAGTGGCTTTTCGCGGATGGTGTCCTTGAGCTGCTGCTCGAACGCGCCAGCCTGATCCTGAGCCTCGTCCAGCACATGCTGGCCCTGGCGCTGGATGTGGCGGAATTCTTCTTTTGCCGTGTTGGAAGCTTCGCTGACCTTGTCGCTGCTCAGCTTGGAAAGCGTTGCGGCGATGGCCTTGAGATCAGCCTGCAGCTGAGCGACCTGGTCTTCAAGCTGCTCCTCGCGCGGCTTGCTGGCAGCGCGGCTGCGCGTGGCTGGCTTGGTGCGGTTGGGAGCGAGATCGGGTGTGGTTGCCATGAGAATGTTCCTGTCTGTCTATACTGGAGTAACGCATCAGTGTTCAAGCAGTTCCGCCCGTCGACAAGTTGGCAGAAAGATGCACCCCGAAACGTGTGCCACGTATCGGGGTGCATCGGACGGGCGATGGGGGGCAACCTCGCCCGACGAACGCTATCCACGCAAGTGGATCCAGAACCTGGCCGCGCCCGCTTTTGGGAGATTGGGGCGGTCAGATACGCCCCATCAAAGCCAGAATAAGCACAACCACCAGCACCAGGCCGAGGATGCCGGAAGGAAAATAGCCGAAGCCGCGCGAATAGCCCCAAGTGGGCAAAGCGCCGACCAGCAGCAGAATCAGAATGATGATAAGGATAGTACCCAAGCCCATGCTCGTTCTCCGAAGCTCGTTGTTGTCGTGTGGAACAGGCGCAGCTAGAGAATAGCCAGCATCAACCCGGCGGCAGCGGCAAGGATGAACAGGGCCGGTGTCAATGCCTTGAACACATCCGCATAATGCGTCTGCCCGTCATAGCCTTCGGTCCAGACCATCGCTGTGCGGCCTGCGTGCTCAACTGCCTTGAAATCGATGCTCGACATAACTGCCTCCGCCGTGGTCGACGCCCAAGAACACTGTGGTTCTGGCCATCGTCTTGTTGCGCTCTGTTGCGCGTGCAGAAGTAACGGACGCGATCAGATTTGGTTCCGCCACTTTGGCAGGAAACAACAGGCAGCCAGTTACTGGACCTGGGTCACATCGACGGATTGCTTGGCTTCGTGCGAGCCGTGCGTCTTGAGCACCCCCACGATCGGGGAAATGTCGGCATAGTCCCGCCCATGTCCGATCGAAATATGATCGGGTCCGGCCATGATGGCATTGGTGGGGTCGAACTCCACCCAGCCCATATCCAGGCCACACCAGACGCGTACCCAGGCGTGCATGGCGTCGGCGCCTTCAAGGCGTGGCTTGCCCGGCGGCGGGTTGGTACGCAGAAAGCCCGAGACATAACCCGCCGGAACCCCCAGGCCGCGCAGGCCGGCGATCATGACATGGGCGAAATCCTGGCACACGCCCTTGCGCAGGGCGAAGGCCTCGGCCGGTTCGGTGCGGACATCGGTGGCCTTGGGATCGTAGACAAAGTCGCGATGGATCGCCAGCGACAGCGCCCTGGCCGCGGCCAGAACCGAAGGCGCCGAACCGATTGCCTGCCGGGCGTAGTCGGTAATGGCCGGCTCGAGCGGCACGCGAGGGGAGGCGGCCAGGAAGTGATGCGGGCTGTTGGCCGCAACACTCCACAGCCCGGCGATCTGGCCATGCAGTACGGCAATGGATGGCGACAGGTCGATGGGCGGCGCCAGATTTTCAACCTGCACGCGCGCCGTCAGGCGGATCAGCAGGCTCTCATGGGGTTCGACATAGCTGATCTCGGTCGCCAGATTGCCGAAAAAGTCGTTGAAGGTGCTGCTCCGCTCCGGGCGGGGCACAAATGACAGGCTGGAGGCCACCAGGCGCTGAACGCCAGGCATGGTGATGGGCGCAACGCGCACGAGATGACGTCCGCCATGGACGGGAGCGTCGTACTGGTAGCGCATTTCGAGGCGAACATCGTACAACATCTGCTTCACACCAGATAGGCAGCGGCGATCAGGCCGGACAGGGCGATTATGTCGCTCGCGAGCTTGTCGAGGCGGGCTGGAGTCATGTCGATTGCCTCGGCGATACGCAGCTCGGTTTCGATCTCGAGCGCGGCCTTGGCAGCCGGCGAAAGCTGCCCCTCAAGCACGCCGCCGGGCAGCTTTTCGATCTGCGAGCGCAATTCGGAGAGCTGGAAAATGGCCGATCGGGGATTGAGCGGGTCCAGGATCAGCAGGTCGACCACGCTCTGGGCGCCGGCGCTCACCGAATAGCGCCGCCGATGGCTCATGACGCTGTCGCCGATTTCAAGCAGCATTTCGATGGAGCCGTCTGGCGCGGCATCATTGACCAGCCAGGAGGTGATGCGGGTGATCTGGATGGCGCGCTCCAGGCGACGGCCGAGTTCGAGGAAGCGCCATCCGGCGAAGCGATACATGTTCTCATGCACCAGCCCCGAAAAGCCGGCCAGCTTGCGCAGCAGGACCGTCATGGCGTGCGAGGAGTCGTCGCCCAGGCTTACCCTTTTGGCAAAGCGGTGGGCCGTCTTGCGCAGGTCGTTGAGCGCCAGCCAGCCATCGGGGGAGAAACGGTCGCGGATCTGGCCCGCACTGCGAACGGCGCTGTTGATGGAGGCCAGCAGTCCCTGCGGCATGGCCTGGCTGGCGTCGATATCGATGGTCTCGAGAAAATCGGCGCAGTGGGTCAGGATCGGCAGTTCGGCATTGGAGAGTTCGGCCAGCCGTGCATTGTAGGCCCGCAGGATGCGCAGCGTCGCCTCACAGCGTTCGGCATAGCGTCCCAGCCAGATCAGATTGTCGGCGGCGCGGCTGGGCAGATCGCCTACCGTGCTGCGCACCAGCTTCTCGCCGTCCTGGGGAAGCAGGGAAACATGCTCGACAGGCTGGGACGAGAGAACCCATACGTCTGCTGCCTGGCCGCCGCGCTGCATGGCAATGGCCCGGGTATCCAGGCTGGAACCCACGCGAGCAAACCCTCCCGGCATGATGGACCAGCCGTCCCGGGTGCGCGCCGCATAGACGCGCAGCGTTATCGGGCGCGGCTGCAATTTGCCGTCGACATAGACCGGTGCGGTCGACAGCTGCACCTGTTCCTGGCCCACATATTCAGCGCCATTGGCGCGAATGCGCTCGATAAGGCGCGCTTTTTCGACGGGCGGAATGGTGGCGCCCAGCTTGGTGCCGCGCAGGTCGTCAAAGGGCAGTGTGGTGGCGAAGGCGGGGCCGATCATCAGATTGTCGAAATTGTCGATGACATGGGCCTGCTCGGCAGGCTGGCCGCACCACCAGGTGGCGATACCGGGCAGCAGAAGCGGTTCCCCCAGCAGCTTTTGTGCGAGCCGCGGCATGAATGCCGCCAGGGCCCGGGTCTCAAGCAGACCAGTGCCCAGGGCATTGATCATCGAGATCGAGCCCTGCCGCAGGGCCTCGACCATGCCGGGCGTGCCGATGCGGCTGTCATAGCGCAGTTCCAGCGGATCGACGAAGGAGGAATCCATGCGCCGCCACAATGCGCTCACCGGCATGAGGCCAGCGACCGTGCGGACCATCACCTTGCCGTCCTGGACGATCAGGTCTTCGCCTTCAAGCAGCATCAAGCCCAGATAGCGGGCGATATAGGCGTGTTCGAAATAGGTTTCGTTGAGCTGGCCGGGGGTGAGAATGCCAACCCAGCCGCCATCGCGCTTGGCATCGGCAAACAGCATGTCGCGGAAATCGCGGAAGAAGCCGGCCAGCCGCTGCACGTTCATGTCGGCAAAGATGTCGCTGAGCGCGTGGGTTGTCGCAACGCGGTTTTCCAGCGCGAAACCGGCGCCCGAGGGCGCCTGGGTACGGTCGCCCAGGACCCACCAGGCCCCATCGGGACCGCGGCCGAGTTCGAAGGCGCAAAAATGCAGGAAGTGACCGCTGGTCGGCTTGATACCCACCAGCGGGCGGAGGAATTCGCTGTTCTGGGCGATCAGTTCGGGCGGCAGCAGGCCCTGCTGGACCAGGGTATTGTCACCGTAAATATCGGCGATCACGGTCTCGAGCAGCTCGGCGCGCTGAATGAGCCCGGCACTGATCCGCGCCCAATCGGCTTCGTCGACAAGCAGGGGCACGTGGGCCAGCGGCCAGGCGCGCTCCTGGCTCTCGGTGCCATCATAGGTGCGGTAGAAGACGCCGGCATCGCGCAGATACTGGTCGGCGCGCTCGAAGCGTGCGCCAAGCTCTGCGGTTCCCAGCTTGTCGAATGCCGCCATCAATTCGGACCAGCCCGGCCGGACATTGCCGGCCGAGTCGATCATCTCGTCGGGCACGCCGGGATGCAGCTGATAATCAGCAATAATGCTGGGTGCAGCCGAAGGGGCGTCGTGGTCGTGGTCTGACATGGTCATGCGCTACCAGAAGCGCGGCGGTCGGCGCAGGTCAAGCGTCAACGGGAATTCGTCCGCAGGCTTTTCGTTGCGCAGCTCAAATCCACCAGGGGTGTAGTTGTGGGGGATGAAGCGGGCGAGACGCCGTGCTTCGGCTTCGTTGCCGTTGACCGGGAAAGTGTCATAGCTGCGGCCGCCGGGATGGGCGACATGGTAGACGCAGCCGCCAACCGGGCGCTGGGTCCAGCGATCATAGATGTCAAACACCAGCGGCGTATTGACCGGCAGGGCCGGATGCATGCCCGAGGCCGGTTGCCAGGCCTTGTAGCGGACGCCCGCCACGGCCGTTCCAGCCTGATCGGTGGTGCGCAAGGGCACCGGGCGCTGATTGCAGGTTACCGCGTAACGTTCGGGATTGATGCCTTCGAGCCTGACCTGGAGGCGCTCGACGGAGCTGTCGACAAAGCGCACCGTACCGCCGATGGCGCCCTGTTCGCCCATGACGTGCCAAGGTTCGAGCGCCTGACGCAGTTCGAGACGAACGCCGTCATATTCGACCTCGCCGCAAAAGGGGAAGCGGAATTCGAGCTGGGCCTTGAACCAGGCCGGATCGATCCTGAAGCCATGCCGGCCAAGATCGGCGATGACGTCGAGGAAATCGGTCCAGACATAGTGGGGCAGCATGAAACGATCGTGCAGGGTGGTGCCCCAGCGGGAAAAGCTGCCATCGAGCGGGCTGGTCCAGTAGCGGGCGATCAGTGCGCGAACCAGAACCTGCTGCGCCAGTGCCATGCGGGCATTGGGCGGCATCTCAAAGCCGCGGAACTCGACCAGGCCAAGCCGGCCGGTAGGGCCATCGGGCGAATAAAGCTTGTCGATGCAGATCTCGGAGCGATGGGTATTGCCGGTGACGTCGACGAGCAGATTGCGGAACAGGCGATCGACCAGCCAGGGCAGGGGCGCGGCCTGACCCGATTGCGGATGCGGCACCTGCGCCATGGCGATTTCGAGTTCGTAGAGGCTGTCGTGCCGTGCCTCGTCAAAACGCGGCGCCTGGCTGGTGGGTCCGATGAACAGCCCCGAGAACAGATAGCTCATGGACGGATGGCGCTGCCAGTGCAGTACCAGCGACTTGAGCAGGTCGGGGCGGCGCAGGAAGGGGCTGTCATCGGGGGTGGCGCCGCCGACAACAACGTGGTTGCCCCCGCCGGTGCCGGTATGGCGACCATCGATCATGAACTTGTCGGCGCCCAGGCGGGACTGGCGAGCCTCCTCGTAAATGGCGGTGGTGGTGGCCACGCAGTCGTCCCAGCTGTCGGCGGGATGGATGTTGACCTCGATAACGCCGGGATCAGGCGCCACGCGAATGACATTGAGGCGCGGATCGTGCGGCGGGGCATAGCCCTCGACGTGCACAGGCTGGCCGACATGTCTGGCGGCGGCCTCAACGGCGGCGACAAGCTCCAGATAGTCCTCGAGCTTTTCGACCGGCGGCAGGAAGACACAGAGACGGTGGTCGCGGATTTCAGCCGTGACGGCGGTGCGGACCTCGCCCTCGATCTCGCTGATTTCCTGCTCGGTGCGGTCCTGCTGCTCGGTGGCGGCGGTAAATTCGGCGGTGGCCTGAGCGCGCGGGTCGGCCTCCATGCCGGTAGTCCTGCGCGCCAGAATCTCGACCGGGTCGGGCAGGGCGCCGCGCGGGGCACCGGGATCCTGCGCCACGACGTGTGGATAGTCGGTGTCCTTGAGGTGCTTGAGGGCGCTCAGCGGCAGGCGATAGCCGGCCGGGCTGTCGCCCGGCGCGAGGAAGAGCTTGCCGCGCCGGGTCTTCCAGACCTCGGTCAGCCAGGGGCTGGAGGCAGCGGCGTTCCAGCGCTGGATGGGCAGCACGTAACCGGTCGGATTGGTCAGGCCGCGCTCGAACACCTTGGCGATGCGCGAGCGTGCCTCCGGGTCGGCCAGCTCGGAATTGGCCGGGTCAACGTTTTCGGGCAGGTTGGCTTCCTTGAGCAGCCATTCGCCCGGGTCCTCATAGGCTTCCGCTATCGTCTCGCCAGTCAGGCCCAGATTGCGGGCGAAGCTTTCGAGGAATTTGCGGGCATCCTCGTGGGTGGCGCTGGTCTTGACGCCCTCACGGGCGATCAGCTTTTCGTCCGACCAGATGGGCTTGCCGTCGAGGCGCCAGTAGAGCGAGAAGGTCCAGCGTGGCAGGGTTTCGCCGGGATACCACTTGCCCTGACCATAATGCAGCATGCCCTGGGGGGCGAAGCGCTCGCGCAGGCGGCGGATCAGATCGTCGGCCAGGGTGCGCTTGGTCGGGCCAACCGCGCCGGTGTTCCACTCGTCGGCCTCAAAGTCATCGATGGAGACAAAGGTCGGCTCGCCGCCCATCGTCAGGCGCACGTCGCCCGTTGTCAGCTTTTCATCGACCAGGGTGCCGAGTTTGTTCAGCGCGTCCCACTCATCCTCGGAAAACGGTTTGGTAATGCGTTGGTGCTCGGCAGTG